>DAOVFE010000481.1 GCA_030673085.1 Anaerolineales bacterium
AAGGCAAGCTAGCGGATAGAATGAACTAGCGTCATTAAAGAAGCCTCATCGATGTCATTCGCGAGACTTTCCGACTAAGGAATTATTGCTTGCGTAAATAATAAGGAAGCCTTTCCTGAATACGCCGATCTATAGCTTTTCAATGCTTAAGCCAGCCAACTCCTAGTTTGGGTGACTGCGGCTGCATTAGCTCGAGGGATAAGGAACATTACAGCGTAGCTGAAATGCCCGCCACGTCGACCCTTTACAAATTAGGCCTTCTCATAGAAGTGGTTAGCTTGCCTGCGCATGTTCAAAGTGACTTCTATCAATCTTCGCCAATTTCAGTAGGCATCATCTCATCCAGTGTCACTCCAAGCGCATTTGCAATAGCAGCAAGCACCTCTGCCGTTCCCGTCCTCTTTCCTGTCTCGATTTGAGACAGATATGGTTTGCTTATCCCTGCCCTATCGGCCAGTTCCTGCTGCGTTAGTGTTCTATAATTCCTCCAGACCCTGATTGGATTCTCGCCATCCAGAATGGCAAATGTAACTTCGCTTGGGATCAACTCTTCTCCTTGTTCCAAAGCCTCCTTCGCAGCGTCGTAATCAGCTACATCCTGCAGCATCTCCGCCTCTTCTCTCAAGCGGATATATTCTTCATAGGGGATGACGGCCCACTCTGGGCGTCCATCCTTGTTGATAATCTGCACATTCATCTATATACCTCCCCACGAGGAGCAATCTTCAACACCAAGATGATTAACTCATCTTTCCTTATTTCATAGATAATCCGCCAGTCACCGACACGAAGCCTGTAGCCTGGCCGGTCTTTCAACTTCATCACGTTTGGATTCGGTGCACATGGATCCTTGGCCAAATGCTCAATTTTATTTCCTATGCGTTGAGCAGTATTCCGAGGCATCCTTCGAAGCGCCTTGTGCGCTTGTTTGGTAAAAAGGATCTTATGCACAATACCATATTAGCATATTGCTAACCCTCTTGCAAACATGATTTGAGTCGCATAAGGAGATGCCCAAATGGTCTCTGGGAGAAATAACTAAGAGAGATTAGATACAAAGAGAAAAAGTAATTTGCGGGCAGATAGCGGTTTCGAGCTGAGCCGCCAGGGATCGGTCCATCGCCGGCAATCCCAGCATCCCACTCAGACAACTTGATAAGCACATCGCGCGGTTGGGCAGCATTAGCGTTTTGTGACTCCGTT
>DAOVFE010000441.1 GCA_030673085.1 Anaerolineales bacterium
TGCCCAGGTTGCCAGGAATGTGCCCCTCTCAGATACATCTATAGCCGATTCGCTAAGTGAACGCGAGCTGGATGTGCTGCGACTTCTGGCGCGTGGGCTCTCGAATGCCGATATCGCCCGGCGGTTGCACTTGTCTGAAGGGACAGTGCGAAACTACGTCAGCGCAATTTTTACAAAACTGGATGTGTCCGATCGAACCCAAGCGGCAGTAATGGCTCTGCGTTACGGTCTGGTGGATTTGAGCAATCCCTGATCGGCGAGCTGTAATATCGATTGGCCAAAACAAGTATGACTGCACTGAAAAAAGCCCAATTGCGATAAAGGGGACGGCATGTATGGCACGCGGGCTAAGCCCGCAACTCATACATATCGTCTTTCACTCCTGGTGGCTGCTTTTTTCAGGGGACTCAATTATTGAGTACAGAAGAAAGAGTTATCAATCTTTATCGGGGAAGATCGGCAGCGGTTCGCCCAGGACGGGCACGGTATGACGGATATGGAGATCCCACCAGGAGCCCCATAAAGCGGGGATCTCACGCATCCAATACCAGCGGATACGAACGTAAGGCATCCGGTCGGCGATATAGCCGGCAGCTTCCAGATCGAGTGATTGACAAATATACAAGGCTCGCGGTAGGTGATAGCGCTGTGTGACCAGGATGGCATCCTCCACCTGAAATATATCACGCGCTCGATAACAGGTATCATAAGTGCGGCGTCCGGCATAATCGAGGACAATATCTTCTTCGGGAATGCCTTGCTCGAGGGCATATTCGAGCATTTTCCCCGGCTCGTTATAATCCACAAAACGGTTATCGCCGCTGAAAAGGAGCTTCTCCACTCGCCCGTCGAGATAGAGCTCAATGGCTGAATCTAGCCGGTCGCGCAGTATGTCGCTTAACGCCCCACTGGGCCAGTATCCTGCGCCGAAAACTATAGCGACAGAGCGCTTGGGAATAACATTCAGTTCTTCTGGCGTGTAGATATGACGGGCGTAACGACTGGTTAACATCCAGGCGGCCCACCCGGCTGCGGCCACGCCAAGCCCAAGGCAAGCAAAGGTAAGTCTAAGAAATGGGTGCATCCGACGTCTCTTTTTATTTGTCATGGTTTATGCTGTCTAGAATGTGATTCTACTAGCATCCGGATAATTCTCTGATCATGCAATATTAGTTATTTTGGCTTTCTTTGCTTTACTTTTATGGATTCGATTGATCTCAAATGCATTGATGGAGCTAGTGAAGCCGGTATTCTATCAATTAATCTCGGATTATTGTAACTCAGATGAATACTCACGGGGAGTTGAGCATCTACTCTTGTTTCAGTCGAATAGCCAGAAAACCCCTTTGCCAAGCCTACAATGATGACTTCATCACTTACCGCGAGCTTATAAAGAGAGCGTTGAAAAAGAGAGGAATTGCCGAATATTAGTATATATGAGGTGGAAGCGTAGCTTCCACCCCGTATATATCACATTCTCTTATGGGCAAATATGTTTTTCAGCATCCTCAGAAATCGCAGAGAGGTTGCATGCAGCGTCTCTACAGCGTGAGCGGGTGTGGATATGAAGTAGCGCCAGATGTAAGATAGGCTCAATGCGAATAGACATTTAGGTTAATCCCCTTCCCACCACATCCTAGTATCCCTCTTCGATATACCCAACACCTACAA
>DAOVFE010000217.1 GCA_030673085.1 Anaerolineales bacterium
CGGATTTTTATCTCCCCCACAAAGAAATTCGTCTCTAACAGAACCTTGCGCTCTGCTGTAAGATAATCGTCACTAACCAGGTGAAAGGTAGACAGGAAGTTGGTTTGCTTCTTTCCCATTACTTTAACATCCATTATGCCCCCCATACAATTCGCCGATATCCCTACGTTGCTCGGTACAAGCATCTCTACGTCGCCTACAAAACCGAATACTCTCAACTTCGTCTCGCCATCAGGTATATCCGCATTGAGCATATCGAGGTCTACGTCTCCAACGCCAATCCAGAACTCTTCATTCGTGACCTGCCAAGCTCCGCTGCGATGGATATCGCCTAATAGCTTTTGTTGAATCGCCATGTTGGAACCGATCATTTGCGGGCGTAGAATCAACCATGCACCCAGCAAGATTAATCCAACTGGCCAGCAAAAAGTCCACATATTTATGTCTAGTAAGTTTTCAAGTAGAAACATCAACCCGAAGATGATAAGTAAAGCGCCGATTAACATTCGCCCTTCTTTTTTCATCTTTCCCTCCTTCCAATACTCCAATATCTACTCATAAACGATTAATGGGCGGCGTGAATAATTCCATTATACATAGAGATATTAAATATGCCCCTCTGTTTTGCCTATAGAACGAAATGATATTCCCATCTCCTGACGCGAACCTAACGGCTTTCTGCCACATCTCCGACACGCACCGGTCACACACCCACACTACAGTTAGATCATCTCATACATGGAGGATCACCCTGAAATCCCAAAGACCTGGGTGCTATCTATCGAGCGCTAAGTATTACACATATAAACAGAATCCGGTACTTGACACTTGCACCACAGATGATTGTTGCCACTGCGGATGATATTAGCTTTCTCTTCATAAATCTATTTGATTTGAGAGATTTCTTTTTGAAAAAGCGATATAGGTAACTATACAGAAAGCTGAAGCAGAGCCGGCATTCAACATAATCCGCAGAACAAAATAACCTTTTGGCGGAGATGCCCTATTCGCCGATTTTAGATCGTTACACTGTTGTCGGCAGCCGAGGAACACGTCATACGTCGCACAATATCAATCTAACCAAGATCCCATCATCCTCGAAGAGGAAAACACCAGCTCGAATCAAGCCACCGTGAACTTAAAGACCTCCCCGATGGGTGAAATGAGAGAAGAAGGAGCAGATAACCATGCGTAAGATAACCAGCTTCATTATCAAGGCTGCACTGCTAATGGGCTGCATCGGAGTACTGATCGCTTATTGGGCAGTTGTCAGCGACCTGCCATCCAGGGTCTATACTCAGGATCAATCGGCTTTCCTTAATTACAACTATGGGCGGGCTATCAGCCAGACCGCGCCGATCTGGAATCAGGTTATGTCCGACAAGCAGGTCGTACTGGAACCTTCTGTCGTAGCCGAGTGGGAAAAAGAAGCCCGCGTCCGTGCCGTGCTCAACGCACGCTATGAGGAACACGAGCGTGTCTGCGTCACGCTTTACGACCTTGACTTTCACGCCGAATACCTTCTGGCCTATCCCGGGCCGGAACCTGAAACTACTATTGAGCTGTTCTTCCCTTTTCCCAGCAATCTGGAGACCCTGCATGATGTTCGCCTTCTGGCGAATGGCATTGAGCCGCCTGAGGCTCATTACTCACTTGAGGGAATCAGATGGCAAACCGAAATGAAGGCTGGCGATACACAGAAGATTGAAATCAGTTACCAGGCTGACGGTGTAAATAGTTTTAGCTACGCTCTGAATCACAATCGCCGCGCCAACGTCCTCGATGTCAGCATAACAGTGTTGGGTCTCAAGGGCAGCGAACTCACCAAGGCCTCATTGCCCATTACCGACAGCACGGAGGATGAAGACGGTGAGACCTTCATTTGGGATTACGAGAATCTCATTCCTGATCGCAACATCCAGGTTGTTCTGCCAGCTCGTTTGGGTTTTGCGCAGCGCGTTGCACAATTGCAGGGTGACTTCCGCACCCTGGCTGGCCTGGCTCCTTTCTTGATCGTTCTGTTCCTGGCCTCGCTGGCAGGGATGCTCTACCTGAGCGGCGCTCATCTTCAATGGGAGAACTATCTACTCATTGGCTGTGCTCTGGCCCTCTTCTACCCAATGCTCACTTTCCTGAGTGGATTAGTCAATGTCGGCCTTGCGGCTACGATGACATTCCTACTTGTCTCCGGCCTGCTAGTCTATTTCCTGAGTCTCGCTGCCGGATGGCGTAACGCCGGCAGGTACGCCGCCTTGCTGTTGGTCATTTTCCTGGGCCTCTTTTCACTGGGTATTCTTACCCCCTGGTGGAAGCTGCTTATTACTTTTGGCGGACTGCTGCTGGTTGGAATCTTCATGCTACTCAACGCCCGCCGCCCTTCAACATCCAAACCATCCACATCGCCTGCCAATGATCCGGTTGATCCCTGCCTGGACCTGGAGACATCAGAATCCAAGACAGCGCCCGGCCCACCGTCTGACGAAGATTCATCTACACCATCCAAGCGCCACTGCCCTCACTGCGGCTATATACTGGCAGACGACTATGCTTTTTGCCCCGGCTGTGGCCATGATGCCCGCCTCTTCCGCCGTTGTCCCTCGTGCGGCAGCGAGCATTACCTTCCCGGCGAGGCCAGGTTGAACTATTGCCCGGTCTGCGGTAATGCGATGGATGCCGGGCCTTCGAACGCCCAGGATTGAAGTGGGGAACTATAAAATCATTCTTTTTCCAACTCCGTATAGCTCTCACTACCGAAATCAACCCGTCGTTGAACGACGGGTTGATTTTCATATAAGCTCTTTTTTATAGCAAAAAAACATAATATAGGATTTTAGGGGTCAGTAGCCCCCAAGAAGGCTTTTTCCTTAGAAAGGACCCCACAGCATGCTGCGGGATTCTTCACTTCAATGAACTGTAAGACTAATCTACTTTTCTAGCCTTCTATTTATTTTTTTCCTAGACCAACCACTCGCATCGCGGTAGCCAGATGTATCAGCCTCACCCTTGGCGTAGGCTTTATGCCAGCCCGGTGGAACCGGCATCAGCTCATAGAGCTCCTCGCGGCGGGCTTCCAGCAGGCGGCGCGGTCGCCCCATGAAATCTGCGGCACAAATCACCTTATGGCCAGTCGCAGACGACAGATCCTTCAGCCAGGAGAGACCCTCCTCACATCGTAAGAGATGGTGATCCAGGATCAAGGTGTCGATTTTTCCGGCCAACCGCAATGCGTTCTTCCATGCGCTCCTCCGCTGCCTGCTCGAAATCGAAGGAAGATATAGCGGCGGTCCGCCAACTAGTGCAATGCTCGGCTGCCAACCTAATATCCACGACACGGCTTCGCTATCAAGAAGTTGAATGTCCGAAGCATGCACGAAAATGCCATCCTCGTCCTCAATCCGGGTCATCATAACCATACCAAGCCGGCCATGCCGCTCGCCATGGGGCATCGGCGGTGAAAATGTCATAGGGCCCGCCTTTTGGCCTTCCGCGTTTTGCAGATCGACTTTAAATATCTTACATAGGGCCTCTCTGCGAGAAAGCATGTGGTGAGAGAGCCCTTCTAAGCCCTTAGTCCAGAATCGAACAGTCCGGCATAAGGGCGCTGCTTGTTGCGCCTTAAGCTGATATGGATTGGCGTCCGGCAAAGGCACGTGGTCTCCGTGAAAGTGACTAAACACCACATCAGTTGCGTCCGTTAATGCCGCCTTGATTTCATTGCGAACTTGTTCTCCCACCGCAACTTGCGCCGGATGGGGAAGCAAACCATGCCGCCGGTAGCCCAACGCAAGTCCCGGATCTATGATGACCTTGCGCTCCCCAACCTCCACTGCACAAGATATACCGCGCACTCCAAGCGATTCGGTACCCAATATCTCAATGTGCACTTCTTCTTCCTTCTAACGCCGGTTTATAGCAAGGCATCACCGGTTTATCTCTCTGCCGCTCTCACTAAAGTAAATGACAAAACCCTCATAATTCCTTTAGGGATGTCCTTTAGGGACATCCCCCATTGCGGGAATTTTGCCCCTTCGGGTGCGGGTTTTGTTTAAATATTCGCTCAGGACTATCGCCCTGCAGTGCCTACGGCCCTGGCCATTTATATTCTGGCTAATCG
>DAOVFE010000232.1 GCA_030673085.1 Anaerolineales bacterium
CCGTCTTGGCGATTTGACCTCCCGAAATCGCAAATTTCATGAGGATATCGACCGTGCACCTTTAACCGAGCTCCAGCGCCAGGCGGTCCGAAATGTGATGAACTCGAAGGTAAGCATCCTTACCGGAGGGCCAGGAACCGGGAAAACGACGACATTGCGGACATTGGTGGAAGGCGTCCGTCAGGCAGGCCTGCGAGTGGCGTTGGCGTCGCCAACCGGTCGGGCAGCAAAGCGTCTAAGTGAAGCCACCGGCTATCCCGCCAGCACGATCCACCGATTGCTGGGATATAAACCCCAAGGCGGTTTCTCACATGATGAAGAAAGTCCGTTGGATGTTGATCTACTAGTCGTTGATGAAGCCTCTATGCTCGATATCCTGCTTGCAAACCAATTATCGAAAGCACTCGATCCGAGTACGCACTTATTGTTGGTTGGAGATGCCGATCAACTTCCAAGCGTGGGTCCGGGCGACGTCCTTCGGGATTTAATGAATTCTGGAGTAATCCCAACCGTTTGCCTGGATACCATTTTCAGACAGGATGAACAGAGCTTGATTGTGTTTAATGCACATCGGATCAATAAGGGCGAAATGCCGCTTACGCCTAAGGACGCGAAGGATTTCTTCCTTTTTGTTGAGGATAATCCTGGCAAGACCGCGGCTCTGCTGGTCGATGTTGTAAAGAATCGTATTCCGGGTCGATTTGGCTTGGATCCGCTAAAGGAAATTCAGGTTTTAGCGCCGATGTATCGAGGGAAGGCGGGTATTGATAATCTAAACGCAATTCTCCAGGAGAATCTCAATCCTTCGAGAGGCGGCCTTGGGGAAAAACGTGTGGGGGGCCTCCTCTTTCGAGTAGGCGATAAAGTTATGCAGACCCGTAACAACTATCAGAAAGATGTCTTCAACGGCGATATTGGATGGCTGGAGGGGATTGATTCGGTAAAACAGGATCTATCCGTTCGTTTCGGTGAGAGTCATCTGGTTCATTATGATTTTAGCGAACTGGATGAATTGGTTCTTGCTTACTGCATTTCGGTTCATAAATCCCAGGGATCAGAGTATCCTTGCATAGTAATGCCGATACTGACTTCGCACTATGTAATGTTGCAGCGCAACTTGCTCTACACTGCGATTACCCGGGCTCGCCGGTTGGTGGTATTGGTGGGGAGTAGGAAAGCAATTGCAATCGCGGTTGCCAACAATAAAACCGCCGCCAGGTATACCGGCCTTAAGTGGAGACTGGAGAAGTCAATGGCAGCTTTGTAGGGGAAAGCAGCCCTCCCCGTCGCGAAGCTGAAAGGCTTCGCCGCCCCCTGGCAATGGACTTATATTTAGGTGTTGAAGTCAGTCCTATTTAAAAACTCTAAAAAACAACAGATCTCAATCCCCGCTCATTAAGCACTTACATGGGAAGTGGCTCTATTGATCTTCTCTTGAAAGGCGTCTTTAAAGTCTACTTTGCGCTTTATAGAAGGTTCGGGGGGAAACTGTTTCCTCCGAGGCCTCCGGTGGGGGGTGGCGGGAAACAGAAAGCTAAGTATGAGGCTATATTGATCTTCTCTTGAAAGGTGTTTTAATCAGTCGTTTTGTCAGGGGGCGCGCTTGGCTGGACGTCAAGCGAATGGCAGACTGCCGTCCCCTTTTATCCCGATCGACCTTTCCGCGCAGGCTTGGCCGAGAGGGACATCACTGATCAGTTTTCGGGGTCACTGGATAGTAACATATACCGGCGGTACCTGGCCCAGTGTGAACGGCAAGCGCGGGGGAAAGCTCGCTGGTTATTGATTCCACCACATTAATTTGGGCTTCTACTATCTCCCGAATCTTTTCTATTTCCTCTCTGGCAGCAGCATGGACGTAGGCGATCTTGATCCTCCCATTCGGCCCTATTGAGGATTTGATAAAATCGACCATCTTTTTATAGGCTCGATCACGGCTGCGGGCCTGGCCTACGGGTACAATAGTGCCATCATTCATACTGATAAGCGGCTTGATGTTTAAGAGAGATCCGACCAGGTGCGTTGCTTTGCCGATACGGCCGCCCATGTATAAATATTTAAGCGTATCTGCAGTTTGGATCATCTTAGTAATCGGGATCATGTTCCTGACTTGGTCTACAATTGCTTCAAGCGAAAGGCCGGCTAGCGCAGATCTTGCAGCTTCTATTACCATCCATCCATGAGCCATAGAGACATTGCGAGTATCGATGACTTCAATCTCTACTTCTGGCAACTCTTCCTCAGCGATTGACTGAGCGGCCTTTGCCGCCTGATAGGCACCACTGCCAAGCGAGGTCATATGAATGCTGATGATTTTATTTACGCCTTTTTCTTTAACCAATTTCTTGTAGACCGAAATATAATCGCCAGGACCGGGACTGGCGGTCTTAGGCAAGAATTTGGCCGATGACATCCATTGGAAGAACTCATCACGCTGGATTGTTACTAAATCCAATAGCACTTCCTTCCCTCGATAGATGTAGTAAGCCACAGATTGGATATCCAGGGATTTAAGCAGATTTTCGGGTATACTGGCACAACTATCGGTAACAACAGCTACATTCGACACAGATGGGTCCTTTCACTCGAGAAGCAATGCTGGCTTATAAGTTAGATATTATATTGCTGCTTATTGCTATATTATAGCCTTCTGGTATGAAAAAAGCATATCCATTTTTACATTATCCTGTGAATTGGTTTATAAATGAGAACTGCATAATAAGAGTGGGCTTTTTATGAATGCGCAACTCGGCTATAATTGCCCCCATTGGAATGTCTAATTAGTCAGACTATAAGGATATAGAAGAGCTTTGTCAGAAGAGACGAGACCGATTGTCACAAAAGATATGAAAAAGCATAGCCGGCGGTTGCCGATTGGATGGCTGATACTGATTGTGGTTATCAGCCTGACGGTGGTCGTCGGGGCAGCGGCGGCCGGCTATCTGTCTGGCCAGGAAGAGCGTGTGGCGTCTGCAACTGCTCAGGCCAATAATGCAGCCTTGGAGCAGTTTGAACTCGGAATGCAGGATCTGGAAGCAGAACGATATGAGCTGGCCCAGCAGCGGTTCGAATATATCTTGCGGCTTGATCCCAATTTTCCCGGCGCGGCCGATTTGCTGGATGAAGTGATTCAGAAGTTGAATCGGCCAACTTTAACGCCTTCACCAACCTACGTAACTCCGACCGCAACTCCGTTATTTGTTTCACTCGATGCATTGTTCATCGGGGCAAGTGAGGCTTTTGCACGCGAGGATTGGACGGTCGTAATTGACACCCTGGTGACGCTTCGTGGAGAAGATCTGAGCTATCGAGTGACGGACGTTGAGGGCATGCTCTATGTCGCGTTGCGCAATCGAGGGCTTAATCGGATTTGGCAGGGCTTACGAGAGCAAGGAATCTATGATCTCAATCGCGCCGAACGCTTTGCTCAGCTGGACCGGGATGCCATTTCCTGGCGTAATACTAGCGCGTTCTACCAGACGGCTAATAGCTATTTTAGTATTGATTGGGGTAAAGCCGCCGAATATTTTGGGCAGATTTGCCGGGCAAGTACCTGGGATTCATGCAGTAAGTATGCCTATGCAGCCCATAAATATGGCGATGTTTTGTTTAAGGATGAGGATGTTTGTGCTGCAGCATTTTGGTACGAGATATCACTCAATACTTACAGCAATAATGACCTTAAGCCTACGGCAACTAAAGCGGCTGAAATGTGCATGACTGCAACCGCTCCGACGCCAACTATGACGCCAACTTTCGAAGGCACGCTCACAATCACACCCACTCCTACCGGAACCTTATGGGTGGAAACC
>DAOVFE010000373.1 GCA_030673085.1 Anaerolineales bacterium
ATCATGGGAAAAAGCCAGGAAACCCAACAACTTGCTGTAGGGATGAGTGGAAAGTGCGGGTTTGGGAGCTACCGCCCTCATTTATGGCTTTTTCCTTAGAAGAAGGGGCTGTCCGAAAAGTCGAAAATCGCGATTATCATCCCCATCAATGAGCCAGATTCTGTAATAATCAAGCATAAACTCCCCACTTCGCGACTAATTTACTCAGTGCAATTGGGCCAGCTCTTTACCGACCCGCCTTTTGGGACAGCCCCTTCTTCACTTGCCGAAATAATTGTATATATGGGGTGGAAGCTCAGCTTCCACCCCATATATACCACGCTCTTTTATGGACAAATATGTTTTAAACATCCTCATGTATTAGTTTTGAGACTAAGTTTGATCATGGTATACTATCGGCTATTCCGCTCGTCAGAGATCCTATAGGGTGATTATGGCTCCGATTCTAGAATTGCGCGGTATCACAAAGCGGTTCCCCGGTGTACTGGCTAACGATCATATCGATCTAACCATTGAAAAAGGCGAAATACATGCGCTCCTGGGTGAAAATGGAGCGGGCAAGACAACGCTGATGAACATTCTCTATGGGCTATATCAGCCTGATGAGGGTGAAATCTTTATTGATAGCAAAAAAACGGATATCCAATCTCCAATCGATGCCATCAAAGTTGGCATTGGGATGGTGCATCAGCATTTTATGCTTATTCCGGTCTTTACGGTTACCGAAAACGTAATGCTTGGCGAAGAAAAAATCCTTACCGGCGGCTTTCTGGATAGACAGGCTGCGGCGGATGATGTCAAAAGAATTTCCGAGATGTATAGTCTGGAAGTTGAACCAGACGCCCTTGTTAAAGATCTGCCGGTTGGCGTTCAGCAGAGGGTTGAAATTATTAAGCTCCTCTATCGTGAAGCCAATATCTTAATCCTCGATGAGCCGACTGCAGTGCTAACACCGCAGGAAGCAGATGAGCTGTTCATGATCATGAGGTCGCTCACCGAGCAAGGCAAGTCAATCATCTTTATCACCCACAAGCTTCGTGAAGTGTTCGCCATAGCAGACCGAATCACTGTCATTCGCGGCGGCAAGGTTGTTGGCTCAATGGACCCGAAGAAAGCGGATCAGCGCACATTAGCAGAGATGATGGTTGGGCATGAGGTCTCGTTTGAGATTCAGCGAAACCCACTCCAGGCCGGTGAGTTGGTATTAAAAGTTGAAAATCTGATGGTTATTGATGATCGTAATCAGGCAGCCGTCGATGGTGTCAGCTTTGATGTACATGCGGGCGAGGTACTTGGAGTAGCGGGTGTCCAGGGGAATGGCCAGACCGAGTTAGTAGATGCTGTCACCGGATTGCGTCACCCGCTTGAAGGCCGGATCGAGTTGCTTGGCAAGGATATTACTAATACCGCGCCACGAAAAATCACCGAGATCGGTTCAGCCCATGTCCCCGAGGATCGACAACGTGACGGCCTAATCCTATCCTTCCCCGTAACCGACAACTTAGCTATGCAGACTTATTACATGCCGCCTTTTGCCCAAGGGGTTGTGCTGCAAGAAAAAACGATACTGGAAAGCGCGGTCAAACTCATCGATGAATTCGACATCCGCACACCGGGTGCGGGAACAACAGTCGGCTCATTGTCCGGAGGCAATCAGCAGAAAGTGATTGTGGCGAGGGAATTCTCACGTCCAACTAGCTTCATGGTTGCTTCTCAGCCGACACGCGGATTAGATGTCGGCTCGACTGAATATATACATAAGCGGATTCTTGAAAAGCGTGACTCGGGTTGTGCTATCTTGTTGGTCTCACCCGAATTGGATGAAATCATACAGCTATCGGACCGGATTGCAGTAATGTATCGCGGCAAGCTTTTAGCGATCATTCCGTCTGCGGAAGCGACCAAGAGAGGAATTGGCCTTCTTATGGCGGGCGTCATTTCCGAGAAAAAAGCTTCATCATAGGGTGCACGGGAAACTGAAACATAAATAGGGGAGACCTTTGAAAAAAGAACACGAAAAAGAGACAGAAAAAAACGCCGGAAAAATATTTCTAGAAGAGCTAATCGCCGGTCCGCCCCGTAATGGATCAAGATGGCGGCAAGCCTGGCAAGTGATTGCGATTCCTTTTCTTGCCGTAATCAGCGGATTGATTCTAGGCGGCATAATTATCGTTCTCACTACTGAGGAAGTGTATGCTGGCTTCGGCCAGGGGATCGGTCCAGGACTATTAGCAAGTTGGAAGATCATATCGGATTCCTATTCGGCGCTTTTTACCGGTTCTATTGGGAATCCGGCCAAGATAATCGCCGCATTGCAAGGTAGCGACTCTCTGGCGATTCGGCGAGCTTTCAA
>DAOVFE010000478.1 GCA_030673085.1 Anaerolineales bacterium
TCTTCCCGTCCGGGTGACCTCGGCAAATGTCTGGCTTCTTCTACTAAAGCGAGTGCTTATATCGCCCGATGCGCCATTTGCATACATAAAGATCGTCTCTGGGTAGATACGCCGCAAGGCTGCTCGTGCCGCACCGGGATACTCGGCGGAAATAAGCAAATTCTTAGCGCCAAGCACAGTTGGGTGACAGCCAAAATTCATCCATACGGCAATTGGATTGCCTGCACCATCGTCAATTCGAATGACAATCACTTCGTTATCGGATAGGCCATTTTCGGGGTCATTACGGTTCGTACCGATTCCCTTTACAACACCGTGTGCAATACCCAGCTTGGCCGGCTGAAGCTGCTCGCGGGCCTGAATAGCCGCGCCAGTTAACTTGCGTTTTACAATCCGTTGCAAATCCAGATCGGCTGGATTTTCCAATCCGATCAGGTTTGGCAGGAAACCTGCCGGGCCCGAATGAGTATGTGAGCAGCCGATCAAGATGCATTGCTCGGGCATCCCTACCGCATCCCTGATAGCCCGGCGCACTTGTTGGCTGAATTCCAACTCGACGCCGATGCAATCCATACTGATTAGAGCGAGCTCGGAATCGCCGGACTTGAGGAATAAGAGTTGCGCTAAAAGCGGATCATGAACCCCCAGGCTGCGCTGTTTGCGAGCTGCGTAGCCATCCATGTTTACTCCCGCTGGAGGCGTGATGTCAACTTCGACTGCAGCAGCCAATAATTGCTTTGAACTCATATCTCTTCCTCACCATATCTTAATCCGCCCCCAATAGCGATCGAGGAGCGGCTGATTAAACTCCGCACTGCCATCAATATTACCACTCATAAAGACCGGGGGATCTATACCGCGCTCAAGCAGGGTCTGAATCGTCTGGACAATAATGGCGTGAAGGATAAACATGCCGGTGATTCCCGACCCTGCACCACACGGCTGCTTCATGCCTTCAAGCTGCATCAAGCAATCGCCCTTTGGGCAGCGGTTGTCGATTACTACGTCCGCTACCTGATAAAGCTTCTTGCCGCTTGAATGGCGAGATATCGTGCCTTTCGAGTGCTGCAGCGATGTAATTGCAATTACTTTAATCCCGCGTTCCCGAGTAATTTGCGCCATTTCAATCGGAGCTGCGTTGCGACCCGAGTTGGAAATAACAATCATTGCATCATTCGGCGTGGGTTTGTAGTAATTGAGAATCACCTCCGCCATGCCCTCCACCCGCT
>DAOVFE010000053.1 GCA_030673085.1 Anaerolineales bacterium
TTTATGGTTGCTGCGGGCTCCAACTACCGGATAACGTTCGAAGAATATGCAGAGCAGCTTGAGCGTAGCGCATGGAATACCGGCGATGCGGGCCGGACTATAAAGGGCTATGTCGAATCGATTGGCAGCTACGATACTGCTCATGTAGTCGCATTTCCATATTGGATGGATACTCGCCTTGTCGGTATCCACGCGGGACAGCCGACCCGCGATTATGCTATATGGCCTGATGAGCTTGATCAACTGGCGGACGAAACTCGCAATCAGCTTTTTATTGTGAATCCGAATGACGAAGAAGGAATCGAACGCTTGCATGCGCTTTTCCCATCGGGCATAACTAAGATTTGGCGCTCGCCAGTTGAAGGACATGATTTCATCATTTATTTTGTTCCTGGACAGGCCAGTTTGGATTAGTGGAAAGAACAACTACAAAGAGACTATGCCGGAGTCGTGATGGAAATCAGGAATGGAGCTTCTGCTCTATCGATGGAGCAAGGTAAAAAATCGAAGATCCCCAATTTGCGGGCCTGTATACCAGAAATCCTTTTGTTTCTGGTTCTGGTGATTGCGGCATACCTTCGTTTCAGCGGTATTCATTGGGATGAATATACTCACTCCCATCCGGATGAGCGCTTCTTGACGATGGTCGAAACCAGCATCAAGATTCCTCATTCGCTGGGCGAATATTTCGATACCGAAAAATCGCAGCTAAACCCAAACAACGTCGGCCATGGCTTCTTTGTCTATGGCACGTTGCCGATTTTTCTGGTCCGTTATTTGGCTGAAGGTTTGGGCCGAACGGGCTATGACGAAGTGTACATTATCGGCCGGGCAACTACCGCCTTTTTTGACCTCTTGTCGGTATTTCTGGTTTATCTGATTGGGAGCAGGCTCTATCGGAAACGAGTTGGCCTGCTTGCGGCGGCCTTTACCGCGTTTTCTGTGCTGTTGATTCAGCATTCCCACTTCTTTGTGGTGGATCCCTTTGCCAATACCTTCATTCTCGCCGGATTCTATTTTGCGGTTCGCTCCTTGGATGAAGACCACCTGAGGAATTATATTTTCTTTGGGCTTGCGTTGGGAATGGCCGTCGCATGCAAGATAAGCGCTGCTCCTATGGCTATCTTGATTGCTCTGGCTGCGTTAACGAGGGTCTTGCGAGCCGATACCGAAGCGCGAGGCGCTGAACTTTCATCGGCAATCTGGCGTCTGGTCTTAGCTGCGTTCATTTCTCTGGTGACATTTCGTATTTGCCAGCCGTATGCATTCAGCGGCCCCACCTTTTTTGGAGTAGTTCCGAATCCGCGTTGGGTAGGCAATATACGGGAAATACACAATCAGCAGAGCGGCGATGTCGACTTTCCGCCGGCGCTGCAATGGGCTAATCGGACGCCAGTGCTGTTTGCGCTGAAGAATATTGTTTTCTGGGGAATGGGGATGCCGCTTGGTATTGTTGCCTGGGCTGGATGGGCTTGGGCTTTATATCGGATGATCAAAGGCAGATGGCAGCGGAACTTATTGCCGGTAACTTGGATCACCCTCATTTTCCTCTGGCAATCGACAACCCCGGTACCGGCGATGCGCTATCAGATGCCGATTTATCCTCTATTGGCGCTTATGGCTGCCTGGGGGTTATGGCAAGCCTTCGAGTGGGCCAGCGCGCGGCAAGAAAAGCCCAAAAGGCGTTTGACGAAAGCAATAGTGGGCGGGCTTATAACATCAGTATTATTGGGGACCGGGATTTGGGCTTTTTCATTTCATAGCATATATGTCAACACAAATACGCATGTTGCCGCTTCGCGCTGGATATTCGGACATATCCCGGCAGCGGTTAACGTTGTCATCGAGCCTAAAAGTGATAGGGAGTCTATTTTAGAGCCGGTACCGGTTTCCTATGATCTCACATTGGCAGCAGGCATACCGGAGCATATAAGCTTTAAGAGTGAAAAGGAAGGCTTGCTTAAAGCGGTTTCGCTTGATTATGTGACCGATCTGATTCCGGGTGTAGGAGAAAAGTCAATCCGAGTCGCCATCTACGACAATCAAAATGGCGAACTTTTAGGAATGAGCGGATGGCGGGAGACGGCAAATGATCTAGATGCTGGCAATATCGTGGTTTCATTCGATTCGCCGGCTTTTATACACTGGGGCGAATTCTATCAGCTTGAGCTTTTGATCGAAGGTGAAGGCGCTTTACAATTGCGCTCCGGGGTCAGCCTGGTGGTTGATAGCGATGAAGGTGAGGTTCTTCAGGCATTGGAGATGCCTCAAAATATGACTGTGACTGCGAATGTGCCCCGAACTGCCGCCTTCACCAGCAAGACAAATGGGATGGCCGAAGCGATAATGCTTCCCTATGTGTGGAATCCTTCGGACAACATTGACGAATTCAGTATCCGGGCCGAGATATTAGATGATCCAAATGCGCTCGAGCCGTTGGCTATAGCCAGCTATTATGGCTCTCTGCCAACTAGCAAAGAAACTCGCCTCGAGATTCCGCTGGAGAGTCCGATCGAGATTGAAGCCGATGAAATGTATTTCATGCGGCTGCAGTTGCTTGAAGGCAACTCCCTGCGACTGCGCGGATCGGTACTAGTCAATGAGACGAGCTGGGATTTAGGTCTTCCATCTAGGATGGATGGACGCGATCCCTTTGGGGGTTTGTACACTGGCGCCAATCAAGAGCTTTACTGGGCGGATGATCAAGACGATGCCCATAATGGCATCTCAGATAAGCAGGAGCGGATTGTCGATACGCTGGAGCAGGGCGATTATTTGGTAATCACTAGCAATCGGCAGTATGGAACCATCGGCCGTGTCCCTATACGCTACCCGCTCACCACGGAATACTATCGCGCTCTGTTGGGCTGCCCGGTTTCAGATCCGGTTTGGCGCTGTGCAGCAAAGGCGCAGCCGGGGGAGATTAATGGCGAGCTTGGCTATGATCTTATCGCTGTCTTCGAAAGCAACCCCAAGCTTGGACCGCTTGAGATCAGCGATCAAGGGGCAGAAGAAGCTTTTACCGTATACGATCATCCCAAGGTATTAATCTTCGCCAAATCTCATGAATTCAATTCACAACTTGTAACTAATCTTTTGGCGGAAGTTGACCTCAGCCGTGTAGATAATTCTCCTCCAGGCCAGTTGGGAAAGATGGTTGAGGCTAAGGATCTTTTGTTGCCGCCTGATCGGCTTGAGAGCCAGCAGACTCATGGCACATGGTCGGATTTATATAATCGCAATAGCTTGATCAACCGATCGGGATTTATGGCTGTCGTTATCTGGTGGCTGACGATTGCATTGGTTGGAATACTGATATTTCCCCTGACGCATGCGATATTTCCAGGGCTGGGTGATCGGGGATATCCCCTCTCGCGCTTACTCGGATTGCTGCTGGTCGCCTGGGGAGTATGGATGCTTGGGAGCGTTAATGTCCCGGTCACCAGGACGACGGTATTAATTGTATTGCTGTTCTTTTCGATCGGCTCAGGCCTTATTGCCTGGCGAGATCGTCAGGCGTTGCTATCCTTTGTGAAACGCAAGAAGAAAGAAATTGCATGGGTAGAGGCGCTAGCGCTGGCTTTCTTCCTAATTGATCTGGCGATTCGGTTGGGAAATCCAGATCTATGGCATCCGTCAAAGGGTGGGGAAAAGCCAATGGATTTTGCCTATCTGAATGCAATTTTAAAAAGCACTTCTTTCCCGCCTTATGACCCATGGTTCTCGGGCGGTTATATTAATTACTATTACTTCGGCTTCGTGCTAATTGGAATGCCTATTAAGCTGCTGGGGATTGTCCCAGCCAACGCTTACAACCTGGTTATCCCGACTCTCTTCGCTCTGGCGGCGATGGCGGCCTACAGTGTTGGCTATAACCTATTATCGAAGATCAGAACGGATGAAGGGGGGTTGGCGCTAATCCGTGCCCGTCGAGCCGGTTTGGCGGCGGCGCTAGCGCTTGTTATGCTGGGAAACCTGGGCACAGCACGGATGATCTATAGGAGCCTAAAACAATTAGGCGCGCCCGCAGGCGAGCAATCATCCGGTTTTGTGGCTGGCCTGGGACAGGCGCTGCGTGGAGTTGGAAATTATTTCAGTTCAGATCAATCTCTGCCAATTGCGCTAGACCGCTGGTATTGGGATCCCAGTCGGGCGATTGAACCAGGGCTGGGTGAAGCCGGACCAATTACCGAATTCCCGTTCTTCACATTCCTATATGCTGATTTGCACGCGCATATGATAAATCTGGCTATCACCGTACTGACTCTGGCCTGGGGACTTTCATGGCTGTTGGCCGCGCGTGATCGATTTAAATGGCGCAAACTGGACATTTTGCTTGCTTTCATAGCCGGAGGCATCATCTTAGGCGCTTTGCGCCCAACGAATACGTGGGATTACCCGGTCTATTGGGCACTCTCTATATTGGCTTTAATTGGCACAGCCTGGATCAGACATCGCCGTATCTCGGTCAAGTTAATTCTGGAATGCGCCATTGGCGTGATTGTTTTATTCGGCCTGGCAAAGTTATGCTATCGGCCATATGATTATTGGTACCTTCCGGGCTACACAGCCGTTGATCTGTGGAAGGGTTCGCATACTTCATTGAATGATTATCTCACTGTGCATGGGCTTTTCCTTTTTGTTATCCTGGCTTGGATGGCTTGGGAAGCTCATGAGTGGATGGCTGCCACACCCTTATCGGCATTGGCTCATCTACGACCTTATTGGGGCTGGATAATCGGCTCTGCAATTACCCTGGCTGCAATAATCGGGGTCTTAGTAGGATTAGGTTACCCGATTGCTTTGTTAGTGTTCCCGATCATTGTTTGGGCTGGGATTCAATTCCTGCGTAAGGATACACCGATCGAAAAGCAGGTTGTGCTGACATTGGTAGCTTGCGGGGCGGCTTTAACCTTCATGGTAGAAGTAATTGTCCTTCGCGGGGATCTCAGCCGGATGAATACGGTATTTAAATTCTATTTACAGGTATGGACCCTTTTTAGCATATCGGCCGCCGTAGCTTTCACCTGGCTGTGGGGTACGTCTGATACAGGAGGAAGGGGATGGAGAACCGCTTTCATATGGGTGCTAGGCATATTAGTATTTTCGGCGGCTCTTTATCCGTTAACGGCTGCGCCGGCAAAGATACAAGACCGCATGGCGGACTCCGCGCCTCATACGCTAGATGGCATGGCATTCATGCCCTATGCATCTTATTATGATGTAGGTGACGAGTTTGATATGGATGAAGATTACCGGGCTATCCGCTGGATGCAGGATAATATTCAGGGCTCGCCTGTAATCGTGGAGGCTAGTATTCCGGAATATCGATGGGGTTCACGCTACTCGATCCATACCGGGTTACCCGCTGTCCTTGGGTGGAATTGGCACCAGCGCCAGCAGCGAGTATCCGCTGGAAGCGAGGTGAGCGAGCGGTCGGGCGAGATTGCCTCCTTCTATATGACTCACTCGATTGAAGAAGCACAGCAGTTTATCGATCGTTATCGGGTTCACTACATAGTTGCCGGCCAATTAGAGCAGATTTTCTATAACCAGTTGCGACCATGCCGGGCAGCGGATAATGGGGATCAAGTAACCTGCGATATGGGTGGACGTCCGATGGGAATGGAAATGCCTGAATTAAGCCAAGAAGATTGTGAGCCAACCGATCCCAACAATATTGATGGCAGCCTTGTTTGTTATACTCATGGCTTAGATAAATTCGATCAGATGGTTACCCTGAAAATACTTCAGGATATCTATCGTGATAGTGAAACTGTCATCTATGAGGTAATTCAATGATTGGTCAGTTTCTAACCTGGTGGCTGGCGAGTAGCTTGCTTGGATTGATTGCTTGGCCGATTGTCTGGCGTGTATTCAATCGATTGTCTGATCGGGGGTATGGTCTCAGTCGAACGCTGGGGATTCTTGCTGCGGGATACTTGCTTTGGGGTGGATGTTCGCTTGGCATCCTGCGTAACACATCCGGGGGAATCATCGCCGCAATTTTGAGCATAACGGCTTTGGCGCTGTTGTGTGCAAGGGGAAACTGGCGGTCGATGTTCGATTGGGTAAGAAATAAGCAGCGCATGATTCTTGTTGCGGAAGGCTTGTTTCTTATCGCCTTTGCCTTGTGGTCCTTTGTTCGAGCCAATAACCCGGAGATTGTTGCCACTGAAAAGCCGATGGAATTGGGCTTTTTAAACGCCATTCTGCGTTCCAAGACTTTTCCCCCGCAGGATCCATGGCTTTCTGGCTACGCCATTTCTTATTATTACTTTGGCTATGTCTTAATGGCTATGTTGACCAGGATAACCGGTGTGTCCTCGGGCGTCGCGTTCAACCTGGGCAATGCACTATCGTTTGCGTTGACTGCAGTTGGATCCTACTCAATTATTTACAATCTTCTTCCGCGGGAACAAGGGAAACCAAAATTACTTAAACCACTTCTAGGGCCGGTTTTTGTATTGATCACCGGCAATCTGGAGGGTTTTCTGGACGTTCTCTATCACCGGCACTTCTTTTGGAAGAATCTACCGGATGGCCAATGGGTATCAAGATTCTGGTCGTGGCTGAATATCAAGCAGCTAGTGAATCCGCCATCAACTGCGGCTGCCTGGATGCCGGATCGTTACCTGTGGTGGTGGCGCGCCTCACGGGTTGTGAACGACATTAACCTGGCGGGCAATGAAGTAGAAGTCATTGATGAATTCCCATTCTTCAGCTTCTTGCTGGCAGATAATCACCCGCATGTACTGGCATTGCCTTTTGTATTGCTTGCGGTGGCTTGCGCGCTGCAGATATATAAACATGCAAGCAGCGAAAGCTTCAGATTAGGCCGGGTTTCGATTTCAAAGCTAACGCTCAAGCACATTGCAACTGTTGCCGGGGTAATTTTGGCTTGTATTGCCGGCGCCGGATGGATCGGCCAAGTTGCTGATGGGCTGGGAGCGACAGCCGCATCTTATGCTGCGATTAAGACATTTATAATTGGCGGTTTGGCCATTACACTGCTGGGCAGTTTTGTGCTCTTTATTTTAGGGTTTTTCCCGTCCGTATTATCGAAAACCGAATTCTGGCTTTGCGCATGGATGTTCGGGTCCCTGGCTTTTCTAAATGCCTGGGACTTTCCCATCTACATTAGTATATTAGTAGTCGTATTAGTATGGACCAAGCGTCATTGTGGATTGGAAGAGATTCTTCGGGATGTGCTTCCTACAACAATCGCGATTTGCATAGGGGCAGTTCTGCTGTACCTGCCCTGGTATCCAAGTTTTTCCTCTCAGGCGGGTGGAATATTACCCAATCTGATTTATCCGACTCGCTTGCCCCATTTCCTGATCATGTTCGGACCCCTCATCGTGCCTATCCTGATCTGGCTTACCTGGAAAGTTATCCAGCGCTATAAGCGAGGTGAATGGAAAGGATTTCTAGCGGTTTCGATAGGAACGCCGCTGGGACTATGGGCTATTTCACTTCTGTTGAGTTTTCTCGTTTATCGACATCTGCAAAAGGAACCTTCCGAACTAGAAGCGGCGCTCGGGGCATTGGGACAAACTGATCTAAATTTATTAACCAAATCTATTTTCCATCTACGGCTTACAAATCCATGGACCTCATTGCTGCTCGGAGCGGCACTGGGGATGTGCTGGGTGCTGCTAAGGCGTCATTGGCCCAAGCCAGGAGAGCCGAAGGCGGTGGTAAATGGTGATCAAAAGCCCTATCTATTTGTGGTGCTTCTCATTGGGATTGGCAGCTTGCTTATCCTGGGTCCGGAGTATCTATATCTGCGTGATCTTTTCGGAAATCGGATGAATACGGTTTTCAAATTCTACTATGCTGCATGGATTCTATGGGGATTAGCTGCGGCCTATGCCGTCGGTGATCTTTTAAATGGAACGATCAAAAAGCGCGTCATTGCTATATCGTTTGCTGTATTGCCACTGGCTCTAGGTCTGATTTACCCCATTCTTGCAACCTGGACAAAAACATCTGGTTTCAATCCGCCAGCAGGAAGGACGCTAGATGGTACAGCTTATCTGATGCGAGGTAATCCAGGCGAATATGAGGCGATGCAGTGGATGAACGCCAACCTGGAACCCGGGGTTATTGCTGAAGCGATTGGAGGCAGTTATTCACTTTATGCGCGAGTCTCTGCGCATACTGGCTTTCCGGCTGTCCTGGGATGGACATTTCACGAATTCCAATGGCGCGGGACGACAGATCCACAGGGAAGCCGTGAAGCCGATATCCGCCGTCTTTATGAAACGCGCGATTGGATTGACGGCCAAGCGATCATCAATAATTATAAAATCCGATATATCTATATCGGTCCAATGGAATGGTCCACTTACCAGGTATTTGACCCCAAGTTTGAGGCCCTTATGGATCTTGTCTACCAGAATCAGGATGTCGTGATTTATGAGGTTCCAAGCAAGGAGATTGGGCAATGAAGTCTTCGCCCTTGATTATAAAAGTTGAAATAGCTCTTTATGGCGTGCTATTTGTGCTTGCGGCTGGGCTTCGGCTCGGCCGGCTGGATATGTTGCCTCTTTCAGATGCAGAGGCAGTTCATGCTCTAGCAGCCGCGCAAGGAACACCGCATCAATCATCCTTTTGGATAGAAACGAACGGCGATGCGGAGATAAATCCTGCCGATAAAATATTGACGTCTTTCATCTTTCAACTGTGTGGAGCAACAGATGCTACGGCGCGATTGCTTTCTGTATTAGCGGGAACATTGATAGTGGGTTTGCCTAAAGAAACCGAAAAAGAAATCCAAAATAATTTTGAGTTTTTTGAAAGTCCTTATGCACCATTAGATCAAGTTCATTTTTTACCATTAGCAATTTCACCGGGTACTAAGATGTATCAAGAA
>DAOVFE010000444.1 GCA_030673085.1 Anaerolineales bacterium
AATAAACAGGCTCGCTTACTGCGCACCAAGGTCTTAGGCGCAAAGATCCGCCAATGCCGTCTATCGTCTGGGAAGACTATTAAAGATACAGCCGGCCTAATCGGGGTTACCAGTTCCGTCTTTTCTTCCTACGAAAAAGGCCGGAAAGGTATATCCCTTCCCGAGCTAGAAATCTTTTCTTACCATCTTAATATTCCTCTGCGTACATTCCAGTCAGGCGCCCCAATGATCGACAATGATAAACCTTCAATTCATCCTGAATACTTAATCCCCTTACGCCAGAGAATGATTGCCGCTAAATTGCGTTCCCGGCGGAAAGAACTCGGCCTATCGTTGCGCCAAGTCACCAAAGATATCGGCATTCCGCCCAGCCGGCTGTCGTCATATGAACGCGGCGAGAGTTCTATTCCACTGCCTATGCTAGAATCTCTTGTTACAGAATTTGACTTATCGCTTGATGATTTCGTCGAAAATCACGGCCCAATCAGCCGATGGATCAATCGGCAACATGAGATCGAATCGTTCCTGATGCTGCCGGATGAGCTACGCGCCTTCTTGACTGAACCCTCCAATGAATCCTACTTGTACCTGGCACAGAAACTCAGCCAAATACCTCCCGAAAAACTTCATGCGCTGGCGGAAGGACTGCTGGAAATAACTGCATGAAAACCGAAGCTTTAACCCCCTCTGATCTTGAAAAGAAGGCTATATCAGCCTACCGTAAAGGACATTTAGAGGAAGCCCTCAATAATTTCACCGCCGCCAAGCACGGCTACGAAATTCAAACTAATCAAGTAAAAATAGCCGAAATGGCAAACAGCCTTTGTGTTGTCCACTTGCAAATGAACCAACCCGAAGATGCATTGCAAATCGTTCAAGAAACGCCCGCTATCTTCATCCATATCGGAGATCAGGAACGAGCCGCTATGGCCTATGGAAACCTCGCCTCAGCCCTTGAAGCGTGCGGACAGCTTGATAAAGCCGAAGAAACCTACAAGCAAGCGGCAGATATTTTCGAACGCCTCGGCGATGCCGATAACCGCGCCCTTACACTTCAATCGCTTTCACAACTCCAGCTCCGCAGGGGACACTCGCTCGAGGCAGCCTCAAGCATGCAGGCCGGGCTGCAGGGGAAGACTCACCATAGCCTAAAAGAAAGCATTCTTCAAAGGCTATTGAATACTCTGCTCCACAAACTTGGCTTCTAAACCCCAACAAATGCATCAGTGATAAGTGTCATAGCCTATGGATAGAAAGAATAACTGGACCGTTCGTGCGCTTAGTGCGAAGGATTCATCCTCTATAATCGCTTTGCTCTCAGCCGCTAAATGGAATCATCGGCACCTCGGCTGGCTCGATGCCCACTCCTTAATGAATATCGCTCCCTTTCTGATGGCCTATGAACAAGGGCTTACATTTGCATGCCTTGGGTGCCCTCCAGAACCACAGCATACCGCCTGGTTGCGCCTGTTTTCAGTACTTGACGGTTATCCACTAGACAGGGTCTGGAACCTTCTCTGGCCTGCCGCGCTCGCACAAGTATCCGCAGCCAATATTAAACATATCGCCGCTATACCTCTGGAACCATGGCTCCTTCCGCTCCTTACGAAATCCGGTTT
>DAOVFE010000250.1 GCA_030673085.1 Anaerolineales bacterium
CAAAGTCCATTTACCGTCGCGCTGACGAGAACGAAAAAGATAAAAGCAATATTGCCACTGTGCATAAGAACAGAGATTATAGACGCGCCTAGCACGGCCGCTACTGCCGCACCCCTTAACCCAAGCCATCGAGCATTCGACCCTTCGAGTAAGTTGCGTATGTGATAGGCCCTGGCAATTTCTTCGAATACGCCAATGCACAAATACAGACATGCCGAAAGCAGAACGCTCAACACGAAAGGTGTGTCAGGGAACCCTGAAGTGAACGCGGAGTCGAATGTCACCAAACCCGCAGCCGCCCCCACCACCGCAAGCCCAATCGGAAGCGCGGTGCCCAGCGCCAGTCCAAACCCAAAGTCTGACCACCAGGCCGAGCTATTAAGATGCAGTCCAAAATCAGAAAAATACCGCCGATCCAGATAGCGGCCGGCAAACCACACGCTGAACAGTGTCACGCCCACGATTATTGGGGCAAGTATCACAGTCCGCCAGGGAGATTGTGACTCAAGCGGACCGGCGCAAGACCTGGTCAATCGTAATATCAGCACAAACAATCCGATGTTGATGATCAATTGGATTACCAACCGCCACCCTGCACGCAGCCGCCCTTCATCTTCGTTCCAGAAAGCTGTTTTGATAAATGACATCAGATGTAATATCCCTTGATCTGGTTATGAAAGGCACTCAGGCATAGGGCCGCATAACTGTAAGATGAGCGTCGAAAACTTCTTCTTGCTTTGCGATCAAAGATTGCCCCATTCTGTCATGCTATATAGCGTTAGCACAATAGCTGTTCTGCTTGGCGATCAAAGACCGCACATAATGAAAGCGGCATCAAAATTGCCGAAAACACCAGCGAAAGTTCGGAAAAGATTTATCTGACGCCATAATGGGGCCAAGAATAAGTCCCGTCGAATCAGGAATCGCTCATAGATTAGATTGAGGGCATGGATTGCGATTAGTTGGCTACTTTTTCTCAATCCTTGGTGAGTAAATGAGCAAGTATGGCTTATCCACTTTATAAGAAAAATGCTATTAGTCAAATAGAGAGTGTTGAAAAAGAGGAATCATGAGAAAAAGCCAGGAAACCCAACAATTTGCTGTAGGGATGAGTGGAAAGTGCGAGTTTGGGAGCTACCGCCCTCATTATGGCTTTTTCCCATGATTCCTCTTTTTCAACACCCTGCAAATAGGCCGGCGGCCTTCAGCGATAATCTACAGCCGGATGGGGAACTGTTACAATAGATTTTCTATCTTGCGAAAGCAGATAGTCAGTGTTGGAGTAAGGACAGTAGTTTTCAATCCCACCTATTGGAGCTTGATCGGTATGAAGTTAGATTCAACTCGACCTCAGGATGATAGATCTCTACCCGTGCGAGATAGGGCGCCATTCGATCTGATGGCGGCAGACATCGACGGGACATTGCTTAATTCGCAGCATGAAATTTCTCCCGCCGTTCGGCAGGCGTCCGCGGCGTTGGAAGCGGCGGGCATCCCTCTAGTGCTGGCGTCGGGGCGCGAGTGGCCGGCCTTGAAGCCCTATTATCAGCAGCTAGGTTTGAATACGCCCTATATCGGCGCGAATGGCGGGACGGTTGTCGATCCGGCTCGGGGAAAGGTCATTGAGCATCGGACGCTGGATGATGTTGCCATAGAAACAACCGTTAAGCACGCTCGCCAGAACAAACTGGCGATGTTCCTTGGAGATACGGATGCTATCTACGCCGAAGGCGATCCGGGGTTCATTCGACCGTCATTAGAGAAGAGCGATTTCAAGTTGAAATGGTGTGAGGATGTACTGCGTGAAGGGCCGGCGAATGTTACCAAGATCACCCTCCGCGGCGAGCCGCAAGATATGGAACGATTCTTAAAATTGATGGCTCCGTTGGAACAGAGCATGATCGTCACGCCTTCCGGCACTCATACGGCTGAAGTGACCCCTATTGGGGTGAGCAAGGGGGCTGGTTTGAAGAAGCTGGCAGCCTATATGGATATTCCGTTAAAGCGGGTGCTGGTGATCGGAGATTGGCTCAACGACCTCAGCATGTTTGCTGTGGCAGGAACATCAGTGGCAATGGGGAATGCCGAACCCGAAGTGAAAGACGCGGCTGATTATGTGGCGCCCTCGAACGACGAGGATGGAATGGCCTGGGCGATTCACGGCCTCGTATTAGTTTGACCATATTCCTTAATAAGGCATCTGAGCGATCGCCTTACCTGTGCGAGCCATCTTGCTTAAGAAGCTCTTAGTACACCTAAGTAGTGTTTATGCGGAATCATCTAGCTCTTTGATTATTGCCAGCTATCGGGACACCCCAAAAAATAGCAGCCGGTAATCCACAAACGGAATGATATAGCGGGATGACTTCCATTTTCCACTATTTTGGGTAACAATACCACCCCTAAGGCATGAACCGCTGTGATCGGCGATACGATTTTTCCGGCCACAATATCATGAAGGCTGAACTACTATCAAGATCTCGTATCTAGAAACGAGGAGACCTGTTATGCAAGATATAAAATCACATAAGAGAGTTAACGATATTTTACTAGGCCCGCTTGAGAGACCGGCGCTGCAGTGGTTTGCAAAGCATATGCCGGCCTGGGTGAATCCGGATATCCTGACAGGAATCGGCGTCCTGGGCGCGGTTGTGGTCCTCCTTGGCTACTGGATGTCTCATATTAATAGCGCCTTTCTTTGGCTGGCCAGCTTGGGCTTCGTCATCAACTGGTTTGGCGACAGCCTTGATGGGACGCTGGCCCGTTATCGAAAGATAGAACGGCCAAAATACGGCTTTTTTATCGATCATACCGTTGATGCGTTTACTGAAGTGCTCGTCTTTTTGGGGATGGGTTTATCACCTTATATTCGGTTTGATTTTGCCTGCCTTGCATTAATCGGCTACCTTTTGATGTCGATCCTGGTCTATATCGGCACCTGTGTAAGCGGTGTTTTTAAGATCTCCTATGGAAAATTCGGCCCGACCGAAGCCAGAGCCGTGGCCATTCTTGCAAATGCAGTTGTATTCTTTGTAGGAAACCCGGTAGTAGAGACAGCTTTATTTACTATGGCCATTTATGACATAATTGTGGTTACTATCGCCGCGATCCTGATGATGATCTTCATAGTTTCATCCATCACTCAGGGCGTCCGTTTGGCGAAAGCAGATTCGAAAGAGGGGTAGATACAAAAGATCAAAAACGAGAACTATCCGGGCACCAGCCGAAGAGGCCGTAATCTCTGGAGAATACGCCGGTGAGCGACTGTACGCACAATGTCCATTTTCTGGATCTATATTCTCCAATAGCTTCGATTCGATTAGCCG
Organism: Anaerolineales bacterium; assembly: GCA_030673085.1. GTDB lineage: Bacteria > Chloroflexota > Anaerolineae > Anaerolineales > E44-bin32 > JAFGNH01. The sequence goes on from DAOVFE010000250.1 coordinate 3,327, forward strand.
TGTACTTGCTCCCCAGGGGATGTATCCCTCATTGATATATGCCCGGCTGGCAAGTGGCGAGAGAGCCAAAGAAATTATGGCCCGCAATGTTATGTTAATTGCGCTTAATAAATTCTCATGATCAGCGATAATTAGAATTCCCGCTTGACTTTTACTCTCGTGCGTTACATCGAGGAATATTCTTGAATGCCGCTGGTTAATTCTATACGCCAGCTTGTCTTCCGAACAAGGTAATACTATATTGAGATTGTCGCGAAATTGGAGTGT
>DAOVFE010000384.1 GCA_030673085.1 Anaerolineales bacterium
CTGCAGGGCGATAGTCCTGAGCGAATATTTAAACAAAACCCGCACCCGAAGGGGCAAAATTCCGCAATGCCCTGTAGCTTGCTGCGGGGTTCTTCACTCGTCAGCCTCAGAGATATTTGCCCCCAGCTCCGGCATGCTCTGTTCAATTTCCTCGGGACTTTGACCGGCTTCAAGCCGGTCAACCGCTTCATCGAATTCGGGCGGCAATTCTTCCCCCATTTCTTTACCCATTTCACGCATCATACGCGCAATGGCGCGTGGGTCTTCTTCGTCAATATTGCCCCAGCGGGACGGATCGCTCAGTGAATCGAGCCGTGATTCTTCGGAACGTGCAATCAGCACTCGATTGATCAGCCGCTTAAGGTCCTCACTGCCGCAGTAAGGGCATAATACCGGCGCGTTTCCATACTCCCGATAAGATTGGACGATCACAACGCGGCGCTTGCAAGAGTTGCAGATATAATCGTAGGCAGGCATCGAATCCTCCGCTAAAATAGATTATACTGTCCTCCTCAGGAGGTTTCCAAGCGTGCATGAGAATTTAATCCAACGTCAGAATCAACCATTGCTGATCGTGATCTCGGGACCATCAGGAGTGGGTAAAGATACCGTCCTTAATCGGATGAAGGAGATCGGACTGCCATTCAGCTTTGTCGTGACGGCCACGACGCGTGTCAAGCGCTCGGACGAGGTAGATGGAGCGGATTACTTTTTTGTCTCCAGCGACGAATTTGCCCGAATGATCGAGCATGATGAATTGTTGGAATACGCCATTGTCTATAATGACTACAAAGGCATTCCCAAGAAACAGGTGAAGAAAGCGCTGACGAGCGGCAAGGACGTTATTATGCGGGTGGACGTGCAAGGCGCCGAAACCGTCCGCAGCATTTGTCCGGAAGCCCTATTGATCTTTCTCACAACCAGCAGCGAAGAAGAATTAATCGGGCGCCTTAAAAATCGCCAAACTGAAACCGATGAAGGATTAAACCTGCGCATTGCCACCGCACGTAAGGAGCTCGAACGAGTTGATGTGTTTGATTACCTGGTGGTCAACGCCGACCAGAAGCTCGACGAAACGGTCGATATAATCCTGGCCATTATCAAAGGCGAACATCATCGAGTCGTTCCCCGGCGGGTGACTTTGTGAGCGAGACAGTTGAAATTAAGGGAGAGGACGTTCAGCAGCCTCCTCCGCCCCGGCGCAAGCCGAGCCCCGGCCAGCTTATTCGCCTTTACCCGGCAACTTTTGGTTTGATTGGGTTTACGACTGCTGTTTTTCTACTTCAACTCCTTTCCACTACTTTTTTTGGTGCCGATCTAGTTTTATATTTTGGCGCCAAGGATAATCAGGCAATTGCAGCTGGAGAGTACTGGCGGTTGGTAAGCCCGATATTGATTCATGCCGGTTTTGCTCACTTCTTTGTGAATATGTATTCACTTTATGCAATTGGGCCGGCGATTGAAAGGTTCTATGACAAGGCGCGCTTTCTTGTAATCTATATTCTCTCGGGTATCAGCGGAGTTGTATTGAGCTTTGCCCTCAGTCCCAGCCGGTCGATCGGAGCATCAGGCGCGATTTTCGGCCTCCTGGGCGCGCTGGGGGGTTTTCTCTATATTAATAGAGCAGCCTTTGGCAAAGTGGCGAGAGAACAGCTCAGGCAGATTGTGATCGTGGCAGTTCTCAACCTGGCGCTGGGGACGTTGCCCGGAATTGATAATTGGGGGCATATAGGCGGATTGATTGCAGGGATAGGGCTGAGTTGGCTGATTGGGCCGAGGTATGAGCCTATCTGGGATACGGGTATGGCCCCCAAATTAGTTGACCAGCGCCCATGGAAGAAATTCTGGCCGTTGGCGATTGCATGGGTGGCGTTCATAGGCGCTGCTACAGCATTGTTGCTCCTGTGGTAGAAAGTGGGTTAAAGGGGGAAGGATGGCCTCAATTGCACGGTCTATAGGCAGTTGGATTGGGAATTCTTACGGCAGCATCCGCAGATCGGGCGCTAATCGGATATCCGAACCGGCAAGATAGAAATTTAAGGCTAAAACCGTTTATCCACCAATTATGAGTCTGTTGCATAACTGCTCAACTCCGACGAAATATGGGACACTGTCCTAAAATAATAGAGGAATTCAGGCATAAGTGAAGCTGTAGCGCTAAGAAGATTCCATTGTTTTGTTCCAAGTGGGATAAAAATTATGCTTTACGAGTTATGCAACCGGCCCTTAGGACAAACCAAAAA
>DAOVFE010000097.1 GCA_030673085.1 Anaerolineales bacterium
TCATTAGAGCTTTCCTATTCATTAGCTGCGCTCTTGCATCTTCATAGTCTTTATCGGGCTATAGATGCAAAACAATGGCGCGATCGAATTGATAAGCGATTGAGGACCACTGACGCCCAAAAAGGCGCTAATGAGGAAGTCACCGCTTTAGCATGAGATGTATCGAATGCGCTAACAATATATTCTTTAGGTGGCGACTTGGGCATAAGACCATGGCTGACAAGAGGTTTCATTGGCGATAAGTATAAGCCAGCAGGCAGTTGAAGATGTTAAGCCGCTTTAATAACGGGCTTGTGCTGCTGAACAAAGGATTTCTTACCTAAAAGCAGATTTTATTCGATTAGCCAGAATTTAAATGGCCAGGGCCGTAGGCACTGCAGGGCGATAGTCCTGAGCGAATATTTAAACAAAACCTGTACCCGAAGGGGCAAAATTCCCGCAATGGGGGATGTCCTTAAGGGACATCCCTAAAGGAATTTTGAGGGTTTTGTCATTTACTGTGCAGTACTCGATGCTATTCATGGTTTTATATTACGCAAGCGAGCGGTGATGGACGAGAGGGACACGGAAGATGATGAAGTGCGGTTTGAATGATCCTCAACTCCATTTCAAATAAAAGCCAGTAGATGAAACAGGATAATCGAAATATGGATATAGCCATTGAAACCCACGAGCTTTCAAAGCAGTATCGCAATCAGGCGAAAGATCATCCGGCAGTTTATGATCTGAATTTGGAGATACCAGAGGGGCAGATGTATGGTCTGGTGGGACCGGATGGCGCCGGCAAGACAACGACGATCCGCATTCTGTCGACCATTATGAAGCAGACTTTGGGCAGCGCCCGTGTAGCGGGATATGATGTTTTGAGCGAAGCAGAGAAGGCTAGATTGCATATTGGATATATGCCGCAAGCATATAGTTTATACCCCGACCTGACAGTGATGGAGAATCTTGATTTTTTTGCCGACATTCATGCCATACCTGCTGCTCGTCGTGAAAGTCGTATCGCCGAATTAATGGCATTCACTCGTCTGGGACAGTTTAAAAACAGGACTCATCGGAAACTATCCGGTGGGATGCGCAAGAAATTAGCCCTGGCTTGCGCTTTGGTTCATGAGCCCAGCGTGCTGCTGCTAGATGAGCCGACAACCGGCGTAGATCCGGTATCTCGCCGAGAGCTATGGTTAATGCTGGGAGAGGTCGTTGAGCAAGGTGTAGCCGTATTGGTCAGTACGCCTTATATGGATGAAGCTGAACGCTGTCATAAGGTTGGCATTATTTATGAAGGGACAATGCTGGTGAGCGGTTCGCCGGAGGAGCTTGAGAGCCGCCTCCCATTCAGGATATTAGAAGTCAAGGCCAAGCCGCGACGCTTGATGCGGCAAGTTATCAGTGAAATGGACAGTATTTTACAATGGCGACCGGTAGGCGATCGCCTGCGGCTGGCGGTGAAGGATGTGGAGAGAGTGCAGTCTGATCTTCAAACACGATTAAGCAACGCTGGCGCCGATATCAAAATCATGCGGCAGGCCAAGCTGACGATGGAAGATGTGTTCGTTTATCAGGTAAAGAAGCAACGAGGTGGGAAATGAGCTATGCCAATGCGGTAGAAGCGAGGGATCTCACCAGGAATTTTGGGGACTTCACCGCGGTAGATCGGGTGAGCTTTGCTATTCCCAAGGGAGAAATCTTCGGACTGCTCGGGCCGAATGGAGCGGGCAAAACTACAATAATTCGTATGCTGTGCGGTATCCTGCTTCCCACTACAGGCGAAGCCGGCGTAGTCGGTTTCAATGTGGCCAAAGAGCCGGAAGAGGTTAAAAAACGGATAGGGTATATGTCACAATTATTTTCACTTTATAACGACCTTACCGCATATGAGAATCTGGATTTTTACGCCAACGTTTATGGTGTACCGAAAAAAGAAAAGAAGTCGCGTCTTGAAGAGCTGATCGAAATATCAGGATTTAGAGGGTATGAACACAACCTGACAGGCAATCTTTCCGGAGCTTGGAGACAGCGATTAGCACTGGCATGCGCGATTGTGCACAAGCCAGCCATGCTGTTTCTGGATGAGCCAACTGCAGGTGTGGACCCTGTATCTCGGCGTGAATTTTGGGACTTGATCTATACGATGGCAGGGCAGGGAGTAAGCGTGCTGGCTACCACTCACTACATGGATGAGGCTGAATATTGCAATATTATTGGAATGATGCATCAGGCTAAATTGATCGCGCTAGACGACCCCGATTCCCTGCGAAATAAGATACAGCATATCTTAGTGCAAGTTGAATGTGATAAGCCGGGGGCGGCGAGAAAGCTCCTGAGCGAGGTTCCGGGAGTTATCGATGCAACTATCCACGGTGTTCTACTGCACATTTTAGTTGAGGGCTTAGATGTTCAAAAGCGAATTCGCGAAGTGTTGGCTGGCGCGCAGATAAGTGTTCATGCAATAGAAAAGATTTTACCCTCACTAGAGGATGTATTTGTGACGTTAGTTGAAGATCAATACCGCGAGGCTTTGCGAACAGAGTTTCTCGAGGAGACAAGCCATGCGTCGACTTAATACGATTATTAAGAAAGAGTTCATCCATATATGGCGCGACAAGGCCACATTAATCATGGTCCTTTTGATGCCTTGTGGCATATTGCTGCTATTGGGTTACGCTATGTCAAATGATATCGAGCATCTGCCATTAGCTGTCGCCGACCTATCGAAAACTAAAGAGAGCCGCCGATACATAGATCATTATTGGGTGAGTAAATATTTTGATATTTATCAATATGTCGATGGCGAAGATGAGATTCTCGAACTCATTGATAGGGGCGAAGCCAAAGGCGGCTTATTAATCCCGGAAGACTTTGGGCGCAAGGTAGAATCGGCGGAAACAGCCGCAGTGCAATTTTATATCGATGGTACAAATCCACTTGAAGGACAGGTTTCGCAGCTGGCAGTATCAACCATCAGCTCCAAATCGTCGGAGCGAATATTAATTTCGCAATTGAACAGGACGATGGGCAATGCCCTGGGATCAGAGGCAATCAAGATGCCGATTGATGCGCATGCGCTGTATATGTACAACCCCAACATGCGCCGGGTGAACTACATGGTGCCCGGATTGATAGCTGTTATTTTACAAACCCAAGCTTTATTGCTTACCGCGCTTTCGATTGTTAAAGAGCGAGAACAAGGAACGATGGAGCAGCTAATCGTCACCCCGATTAAATCCTGGGAGTTAATGCTGGGAAAAGTCATACCCTACGTAGCGGTTGCTTTTTTCAATGCTATTTTAGCCCTGGCGGTCGGTGTTTATTGGTTCAAAGTTGCGATTGCCGGCAGTATTTTGCAGCTCCTTCTATATAGTTTGATATATATTATCGGCTCCTTGGGAATGGGCGTGCTCGTTTCGGCTGTATCTAAAACTCAAATGCAAGCCATGTACCTTACCGGCGTAGTAATTATGATGCCTTCTTTTATTCTTTCTGGGCTCATGTGGCCCCGGGAAAGTATGCCTCCGGCTGTTTATACTATCGGCGAAATGCTGCCGGTGACTCATTACCTGGTGATCGTGCGTGGCATCATGCTCAAAGGCGTCGGCGGCATCTACCTATGGCACAGCATTTGGCCAATGGTGGCGCTTTGTTTGATATTCTTTATTGGCAGTGTGCTGGCTTTCAAGAAGCGAATTGTATGAAAGACTGCACTGACAAAAGTCAAAATGGGAGAAATGGTTTTTCTGCTGACGAATGCTTTTTTCAGTAGACTCATGAGCCTTTCGATCGATGAATTCAACTAAGATATGTAGCGAATTGAGGAGTATTGAAATGAGAAAAATAGCGATCCACATTTTACTGCCAGTATTGCTACTTGCCGGTCTATGCGCTTGCAGCGTTAATGGATTGAACAACACGGAAGATGGTCCCATTAATACATCGGGAAACATAGAAGTCCATCAAGTATCGATCGCCCCTGAAATGGGCGGCAGGGTCAATGAAATGTTGGTTGACGAGGGAGATACCGTGCAGGCCGGTGATGTACTCTTTACGCTGGATGATGAATTACTAAGGGCGCAGCGTGATCAGGCCGCCGTGGCGATAGATCTGGCAGAGATATCAGTTATGATGGCTAGAAGCCAGTTAGACGGGGCAAATATCCAGTATGATCTAGCTGTTCAAATGGCCCGGGTTCAGGACCAGCAGAGTCGCTTGGCGGCCTGGAAGGTCAAGCAGCCCGATGAAATCACTTTGCCGGTTTGGTATTTCGAAAAACGCGAGGAAATTGCAGCTGCCCAGGCAGAGGTGAATGCCGCGGAAGAAGACCTGGATATCGAAATGGCTAATCTGAATGATGAACTCGAAAATGCAAGCAACGATGATTTGGTGAGCGCAGAGAACCGGATTGTTGAAGCCAAGGCAACATTCATCATTGCAGAACAGTGCCTTGATCAGGCCAAGGATGCAAAAGACAGAAAAATCCTTGAAGATGTTGCTCAAGAGCAGTTTGATGCAGCCAAGGCAGAACTCGAATCGGCCCAATCCGATTACGACCGGCTTCTATCAAGCTCGGCTTATGACGACCTGTTGGAAACCAGAGCGCGGGTGGCGGTTGCCCGAGCTCGTAATGATAATGCGCTAGATCATCTAAATAGCTTGCTGACCGGAGACCAATCGCTTCAAGTTGAAGCGGCGCAATCGACAGTCCATCAAGCCGAAACTGCAGTTGCTCAAGCAGAAGCCAGCCTAACGCAAGCTCAAGCCGCGCTGCATGTTATTGAAGTTCAGTTGGAGAAGACGGTGGTCGCGGCGCCGGAGGAAGGCATTGTCTTATCGAGAAATCTTGAAGCCGGCGAGACGGTGGCGCCGGGAAGTAATGTGTTGGTCATTGGTAAATTGGATAATGTCACCCTGACTGTCTACGTCTCCGAAACGCGTTATGGTGGCATTAAGCTGGGACAGGAGGCGAGAATTACCACCGACTCATTCCCTGGCCAGGTGTTCATAGGTTCCGTTGTACGGATTGCGGATCAAGCCGAATTTACGCCCAGCAATGTGCAGACGATTGATGGCCGGCGAGCGACGGTGTATGCAGTTGATATCTCTATCGCGAATGCGGATCACAAACTGAAAGCCGGCATGCCGGCTGACGTTGTCATCGAAATACACTAGTTACAGCGATTGAGCATTAAAAAATATAAGGCAGGACCGGGCGAGAAAGTTGAAATATCCGATCCTGCCTGCTTCTGTTAAGCGGCAACATGTAATTGCATCATGGGAAAAAGCCGGGAAAGGGGCTGTCTAAAAAGGCGAGTAGGTGGGGGGCTAGCCCAATTGCATTGAGTAAATTTGTTGCGAAGTGGGGAGTAAATGCTTGTTATTAACAGGATTTGGCTCATTGTTGAGAATGAAAATCGCGATTTTCGACTTTTCAGACAGTCCCATGAATAGCAATCGAGGATTTGGGGGCGACAGCCCCCATTATGGCTTTTTCCTTGGAAGATGCCTCGCAGCAAGCTGCGGGCATCTTCATGGCTGGCTGGCTGTGTGGTTCGGATCTCTGGCGGGCGTTTGGTCGCGTTGACACATGCGAGGGAAGCATGCGGAGCGGCGCAGATTTTCGGTCTGGGCAGGCCTGGGCGAGAAGCGGCGTCCCGCCGTCGACTCCAGGCGGCGGCAGTATCCCCGGCGGTCCCCAATAGCCGGCGTTGGCGAGCAGCCAGGTATCGAGCATCTTACGGTCAACCCCGACCGGCATAAGCACGGACTCGATCGCGCGCAACAGCAGCTCGATGTAGGCCTGCCGATCATAGGGAACTTCGCAATCGATCCATTCCCAGGGTATTCCTTTCTCCGGTCCTGGAACGAGCAGGTAGCGCAGGCGTTCGCCCGGATTGAGGACGGCGCCGGCAGAAGTAAGCTGCTGGGCAACCCGAAGGTTAATAGTTCGAACTTTGTAATCGTGGAGTGCGCGTGATAGCCGGTTGGCAATGACTAATTCGCGCACTGGAACTTCGCCGGCGCGCAGAGCTCGTAGCCGTTCGGCGGCGTAGGCGACAGCTTCCGGGACGGCGGCGCGAAAACCCGCAATGTCGGGCTCCTGGGCCAGAATCTCGAGCATCTCCATCTGGGTGCGTTTGATGTATTCAGGCGTGTCATGGCGGCGGGCTTCGATCCCGCGTATCTTAAGCGAACCATCCTCGAAGGCTCCGAAATAACGATTAGCGACTGCAATTCGAGGCTCGGTGCGGGATGGCAGGAACGCCAACCAGCGGTAAACCCCATCCAGCGCGATATGGAGCCCGGTGGATTCGGTAATCTCAGCGAGTAACGCATCGTAATCCGGCCGCCGGTGGGCATGTGGCTTGTGGATCCACAGACCGTCTACGAGCATGTGCAGGACTCGAAATCCGCGAGCCTCGATCAGTTCCTTGGCCTGGAGTAGTACCTCGCGGCCGTAGGCGTTGACCGCTTCATGGGCTTCGATCCGGCCGAAGCGGGCATTCTTGTAACCCAGGTAGCCAAAGCAGGTCACCAAGAGCCACTTATGGGCTGAATAGCGGCGCCGGTACACCTCGCAGCGAGGGTCGTCCGGTGACAGCTCGCGGATCAATTGCTTGTAGCGGAAGCGCTTTTTGAGCAAAGGCTCCAGAGTTTCAGGGATCAGGCCCTGGCGGTCGCGGCGGATGCGTGTGCCGAGTTCGGGCACCAGCTCGCCATCGGGCGCGCAGACAGTGTCGGGGGAGATGTTGAATCGCACCATGATGCTTGGATACATGGCGCTGAAGTC
>DAOVFE010000489.1 GCA_030673085.1 Anaerolineales bacterium
GGGACCAATAATTCCACCCAGGCCAGACGTTAAAGCGAACAGCCCCAGGAGAGTTCCAAGTTGGCCACCGGGAGCCCGGTCTGAGATCAGACTCACTCCAACACTATAGCGAACGATGCTCAGCCCAACTAGAGGATTTACAAAAAGGATCAGTGTAAGATCAGAAGCCAAGTAGAGCAATAACCAACTTGCGGTAATTGCTAGATAGCCGAAAAGAAGGATCGGTCGACGGCCGTATTTATCAGAAAGGCGGCCTAATCCCAACATGGCGGGGATTTCAAACATTACTCCAATTGTCGAGAGCAGACCAATAGTTCCCGCTGTAACGCCCATCACTTCTTTAATATAGATGTATTTAAATGGCCACCCGACTTGATCGCCGATATGAGAAATAAAGTTGGCAAGAAACAGCCATATCAAGCCGCTTGCAATGATCGTTTGACGTATGCTGGGTTTGAATGCATCGACCGATTCCGCTTCAACCGCTTGCTTTGGCTCATCCTCCTGCAAGAATACGGCGATAAGCGCGGCCAACGATAGCGCAATGGCGCCCACAATAAAAATGGATCTTATACCAAAATTCCCGGTAATCATTCCCAGGGCGAAACCGGCAATCGCAAAGCCAAGTGATCCTGATATTCTGTAAGAGCCGTAGCCGCTGCCGCGCTTGTCCGCCGGAAAAATTGACGTAACCTTCGCGTCCATCAGAACCATGTAGCCTGCTATCAATAGCCAATCCATCAAAGACAAGAGTAAAAAGTGGACATATACTTGAGCTCGGAGATAGGCCAAAGTTATAACCGAGTGTCCGGCCAATGAGGCGATGATTAAAGTGCGCCGGTTGCCAGCTCGATCGGATAAATGGCCCAGCAGAATTCCACCCAGACAAAAAGCTACTGCGCCGGCAGTCGATAGCGTTCCAATTTGAACCAGGGATATAGCCTGGTCATGAATGTAAATATTCTTCAGTGGAAACGTCACTCCCCAAGCAACATTTATAAGGAAGCTGCACACCCAGCTTAGGATGAAAGTTCGCTTCTGATAGACTTGCATCGTTCTAATCATAT
>DAOVFE010000379.1 GCA_030673085.1 Anaerolineales bacterium
TTCGGCGAATATAAAAGGGCTGAAGAAAATCATCTGCACAATGAGTCAGATTCTGCGGGTTGGGGGCATGATTGACGTATGCCACGGCCCATCCTTCCATTGAAGGGCGATTACCCGCTGCGAACATTGGGCGAAGTATAGGGCTAAAGCCAAAATCATGCCATCGATCGCCTGTCTAATAATCTCATTTCGCTTCTACTAGCCGGCGCTGCCCCCCCCCATGATTTTAAGGATCGGAATAGACAAATAGTTATGTTTCTCACCCAGCGCCAGTGAATGGCGAAGTGGAATATTGCCCCGATGATGGTTACCAAACCGGCTCTGGTATGAATGAGCCTCAACGCCGTCCGGTTGATAAGCAAGTCCGGATTCCAGCCGGGGTTTCTTCCTGCCTGAAACCCGCCGGAGGGCGAGGATAGGAGGTAAATGCCGGAGATTGCAGTGAGGAGAAAGCTAAGGGCAATGATGATGTTGATCCCCAGATTAATCCTGGTTGCGTATGAAATGCCAGTTCCCTTCGACTTCAGCGCCCTGAACGTCTTCTTAACCATCCTTAATATCCAGCGCCAATGAGCGACAAGGTGGAAGATCACAACGACGATCATTACCCCGCCGCTCTAAGTATGGATATCGGTCCAAGTGTGGCGCTCCAACAGGATCGTCAGCCCATAGCGAGGGTTGCGGCCTCCTTGGTATCCGCCCGGGGGCGTGAATAGGAAGGTGATTGCCGATAGACCCGCGAGGATCGCGCTTATGAAAAGGGCGATATCAATGAGCCAATTGATTTTTGTTCGTTTCGAGATAGTCATATACCACACTCTTTTTTGGGTAAATATGTTTTTCAATACCTTCACTCCACTCCATCCTCTGCGGGTTGAGCTTTATCCCGAGAGTCAGGCGATCCAAGCCGGTTGTAAGCACAACATTAAAAGAACAGGAAATATCTGGGTATTCGTGTCATGTAGTCTCGGTATGAATCGCCGTATTGGGCCAGGCAGGCATTTTCTTCAGCCAAGATTCGGGAATGAGAGAACGGCTGGGCTACCAGCAGCAGAAATATTGAAATCCATGAACCGATTGCAATCGATATGCCCAAGAGGGAAATGGTCAACATAAAAATCTGTGGATTGCGGGATAATTTATAAAGACCTCTTGTAACCGGCTGGTTCATGGGAGTGTCTTTAAAGTTGAAAAGAGCAATAGCAAATCCAGATAAGCCAACTGCGAATAGAGCGCTTCCGAGGATGAAAATAGGACCGCTCACTTTTAATGGGGTAAGGATAATGAGGGCATAGCAGCCAAGGGCAAGTAATTTGCCGGTAATAATATGGAATCTTGGCCTTGGGTTACGGCCAGTTTTATCATAAAGTCTTTTTACAACATTCTTGGGAAATGCCAACATCAGGATCCCGATAACCAAATACATCAAACATAATGGAATCCATCCATTAAGCCATCCCAATCCGAGCTCCGGAATTAATATCATTTCTTTCTGCCTTTATAAATAATAAGAGCCCACTGAAAAAATCAACCGCCATTGGGAAAACGCGTTTCTAGCATTTAGGCTTTTTTCAGCGCAGTCATAACAACCAATATCAAAATATCCCCATCGGCTTATGGATCGTGAGATCGCCAGCATAGTTTTGGGTTTTGGATGCATTCATTCGGTTTAGATCGACTGCGATTTCCATGATCTCGACCAGCTTGCTCGAAACAAGATGCCGCTTAATAGAAATGGGCCGCCGGAAATAAGCATAGCCAAGCCCGTGTTATGGCCGGAGGAAAAATACGCAAAAGTGCTATGGGCGATGGCGCAGATAACCAAGATTAATCCCCCGAGGCCATCCCGCCACCAGGCAATTAGAACGCCGAGCGTCGAAGAGATAACAAGGCCCGCCATGCTCCCAGATTCCAGCGTCCACGGCTCGGGGTCAACTACTCCAAAGACGATTCCTACAAATAGCCAAAAACCGGTAACTAATGAGCCCACTCCACGGGCAATCCAGCGCATCCACTTCGTCGCCCGGTCATCCGTACTTTTCGCCTTCATCATCCTTCCTTGCATATGGTGCGAAGTGCAAATGAACTCTTTTGTAGGCAAATAGGTTTTCAGCATCTTCATTCGTCGATTAATAGTTTACCAGAGGCGGGGCCATATCAGGAGAACGGCGGTTTGCCGGCGGAGGGCGCAAACAGAAGGCGGATGGGAAGAGGGATGTCTAATCAAGGTATTGTATGTCGAAGGTTGCCACACCCGACCATGAAGGGTCGGGCTCATGGCTAAAGCCCCTTGGG
>DAOVFE010000460.1 GCA_030673085.1 Anaerolineales bacterium
AATAATGGGTAGTGATCGGCTATAAAGTTGATTGACCTCCGAGTGGAGCTGAAATACAAGGGAAGCCCTAGTTAAGTGGGCTATTCACGGTATTATTGATCGCTTCAAAAGAAATGTATAGACTAGATCAAGTGACAAATATAGTATAGAGCTTTTCGTTAGGAATACTCTGCTAAGAGAGATGAATAAAGTGGGAAGAAAAATGCGCATTGCCGGTTTGATTGTTGTACGTGATGAGATTCAGAATAAACTTGAAGGCCTTGTACGAAAAAGGGGATTCGAAGGATCGTGGGTTGATGATGACGAGGAGATCATCCGACTAAAGGAAGAGATTAGGGCTAGGGTTGCAGAAGTGGAAGGGCTTTGCCGGACGCATGGGACTAATCCAGGCGCTCTACCGATGCCATCACGACGTTGCTATTCATGGATGAATTTCCTCATTCAAGAGCCCAATCTGCAAATGCATCTTCATTGCTTGGCAACAAGCTATAGGGAAGCAAATGCTGCGATGGGCGAATGCCGCAGCCGATTGCAAAAGAACGGGAAGTTTCAAATTGAGTTCTATTCGATATCTGCTATTTTCAGAACGAAGAAGGCGAAACGTGAAATGAGGATACTCGCCAGCGAAGGCTTTATTGGAGCATCCAGGCAAGTCTTAGGATCGCTGATCGCCTGTGCGGTTAATAAAGGTGGAAGTGGGGATAGAGAAAGGATGCTGACTTATACGGGCGGCGATGCATATCAGAGGATTATCAGGGAACTGAACCAACATACAAGCAGTGGTGTAAATGGCAAAGGTAAGATATATGATCTAAATCGCGTCTATGAACGGGTAAATCAACGCTACTTCGCAGGTGAAATGGATAAGCCTGAGCTGTGTTGGACGCAAAGGCAAACGGTCAGAATGTATGGGCGTTATAGGCTGGGAACGGATACGGTGAGCATTAGCCTTAGTCTTGATGATGCCCGAGTTCCGGAATTTGTGGTTGAGTATGTCATGTATCATGAGTTACTGCATCAGCTGTTGGGGGTCGATATCGTTAGGGGGCGGCGAAGAAGTCATACCCGCGAGTTCCATCGCTATGAGAAGTCTTTCGATCGCTATAATGAAGCTCAGATGTTTCTGAAAGAATGGTCGAAAAGCCGGCGCAAATAAAGATTTTAACTAATCCTCTATGAGATAAATCATTGAAATATATGAAACTATTTATTCGATTAGCCAGAATGCCCCTCAGCTTGCTGAGGTCCCTAAGCTTGCTTAGGGGATGAATGGCCGGGGCCGTAGGCACTGCAGGGCGATAGTCCTGATCAAAGATTTAAACAGCACCTGCGCCCGCAGGGGCAAAATTCGGCAATGGGGGATGTCCCTAAAGGAATTTTGAGGTTTTTGTCATTTATTAACATGCCAAATACCATCTT
>DAOVFE010000091.1 GCA_030673085.1 Anaerolineales bacterium
TCCTCAGAACTCCTTTAGGGATGTCCTTTAGGGACATCCCCCATTACAGAATTCTCCCCCTATGGGTACGGATTTTGTTTATTACTCGCTCAGTGCTTCATGCCCTGCTGACCCTTCAGGACAGTCCATTCATCCACTCAGCAAGCTGAGGGTCATTCTTGTTCAGCGAGTGAAGGAGATAAAAATATATCATGTCCTTTTATCCGGATTTTTATCTCCTTATGCCGATATCGGTTTAACGCCCTACTAAGTGGTTCTATCTTTTTTTATTGCAGAGCAACTATGCGAATTTTCATGCAAATGACTAAACCGACTGGTATGATAAGGAGGATGTTGAAAAAAATATTTGCCCATATATAGCATCCCGTCGGCAAATGAATTCTCTTTTTCAAAACTCTCATAGAGATAATAGAGATGAGTCAACTGAAAAAAAGCATCCACTAGTAGCGAAAAGGGGTATATATGGGTGTGGGCTTCGCCCACACCCATACAGTCTCCTTTCTTGCATTTGGGCTTTTTTCAGTGCATTCAGAGATGGAAGTACCTGAATAATTCAATGGAGGGAAAGATGCTGGACTTGATTATAAAGCGGCGAAGCATTCGCAAATACACCGACGAGCCCGTATCTGATGCAGATATCAATTCGCTATTGGAAGCGGCAATGGCCGCTCCATCCGCCAATAACAAACAGCCCTGGCAATTCATCGTAGTGCGGAATGAGGATTTTCGCCGACGTTTAGCGAAAACTCATCGTTGGAGTAGGATGTGCGCCGGCGCCCCGGTCGTGTTTGTCGTTTGCGGCGAGGAAAAACGATCCGACCACTGGATAGAGGATACCAGTGCAGCGACTGAAAATCTTCTCCTGGCCGCGGTAGGACTAGACCTGGGAGCCGTATGGGTGGCGGTATACCCAAAATTTCAGCGCGAATCGCACGTCAGGAGTTTGCTCGGTATCCCTGAAAAAATACGTGTCCTATGTCTGGTACCGGTAGGACATCCGGCTAAAACGAAGCCGCCCGGTACAAAGTATGATAAGTCTAGGGTACATTATGATGGCTACTAGAGAATTGGGGCCGAATGAGTCTCTCGCGCTCTTTAGCAACCGAACATCTAATTGGCATCCATCCATGGGCAACCTTTAAGGAAGCGGAATGCCGGCTCCATTCATGTCGACCTAAAAACCGGTTATCATACGTTTAAGGACTACACCGGATCACTCAAACCAAGGCTGCTGGGGAGAAATCCTCTTTCCAGTTATGGAATTGGATCATGCCGATAACTGAACCCTTCGAAAAATACGTTGCCAAATATGAGAAATGGTTCACTCGATATTGTTTTGCTTATGAATCTGAAATACAGGCCATAAATTTCTTAATGCCAGAGCATGCAATCGGAGTTGAAATTGGTGTGGGAACTGGCCGTTTCGCTTCAGCATTAGGGATTGACATCGGGATTGAACCATCGAGAGCAATGAGTAAAATAGCTCAGAAAAGGGGGATTAATATAATTGGCGGAGTGGCAGAAGCGCTTCCCATTAAGAGCAGCCAATTCGATTTCGCTCTTATGGTTACAACGATTTGCTTTCTTGATAATATCGAGGATTCTTTCATAGAGGCTTATCGAGTCATAAAATCGGATGGTTTTATCATCATTGGATTCGTCGATCGAGACAGCCGCTTGGGGAATGACTATCAAGAGTATAAAACCAATAATGTGTTTTATAAGCTGGCCACATTTTATTCAGTAGAGGAAGTCGTTCTCCTTTTAGAAAAAGCTGGATTTAATAACTTTTCTTTTGCTCAAACGATCTTTGAGGACTTAGATGATATGCGGGGATTTGATCCTATAGAAGAAGGATACGGTCGAGGCTCCTTCATCGTCATAAGGGGAACCAAACCCGGGTGATTCAATCATAGCGCATAATAATCCGAATAAACTGACTCAAGAGAAGATTACGATTCCAGGCCTATATCATGCTGGCTGTTTACTGTGATCAGTCCGCATGCTGACCATTCATCCCCTCAGCAAGCTTAGGGACCTCAGCAAGCTGAGGGGCATTCTGGCTAATCGAATAAATTGGAGAAATGTAATGCCTCTGCGAAATCTCAGATTGCCTGCCGATTTACGGGTTGCTGCCCGGCTAATCCCACTTGCCTTTCAATACCCGGATAATGAAGCCTGGAGTGTGCAATCGGATGAAGAAGAAGAGCTCGTTGATATACTGAAACGCACCGAGCGCCTTTGGCCCCTTATCCGGCCTATACGATCAGTTTCACCTTCTCTTCGTAACATGCTTCGCGGCTTAATCTGGGAAGAAGATGATCGGCCGGTTGGAATGGGATATTTCTACCAATTTGGCCCCAAAGATATCTGGTATATCATGGCCCTTGCCGTCTTGCCAGCCTACCGAGGGCGTGGTATTGGGCGTAAATTGGCATGCGCCACGCTTGATTCCATCCGCGAACATGATGGCAGGGTGGCCTTGCTAGACGTAATCGATGGCAATGTTCCAGCATATAACTTATACGAACAATTAGGCTTTGAGCATTTCACCGGCGATCTCCTATTCGACTACAATCAGGATAAATCGCCTCCCGAATTGCCCCTGCCAAAAGGATACGAAGTCTCTATGTCTGACTTCCTTGACTGGCGCGCCGAATATGAGTTGGCGCGCCGAATCACTCCTGCTCATATCTTGAAATATAGGCCAATTGAAAAGGCAACCTATCGCCGCCCCCAGTTCCTCCGTCCTTTTATACCAGTCATACAGAATACACTCGGTATGCACGAAGGTAAAACAGTTATTCGCGCCTCTATAGACGGACAGATTATCGCCCTGGGTGAACATATAGCCCGGACACGTCCTGGCGGTGTGAACTATATCAATCTGCAATTAGATCCGGCTCACCCCGAGCTTGCCCTTTATCTAGTGCACAAACAGATTCGCATTTTGCAGCAGTCCGGACCAGAAAGGCGGATAAAGATTAGATTCCCGGTTTGGCAGGGAATGCTGTCGGATGCAGCAGTTGCAGCAGGCTGCGTCAAGCGCCTCGAATACCATAGAATGGGCGTCATGCTTTAGCGACCAGCTTTATGCCAAACACGACCAACTCGTTAGCAATAATATATGACCGGTTTCTCCATCCCTACTTCCACTCAGGTATGGCCTCTGGATTGATAGGACAACCTAAAGCCTCAAATTCTTCTTGGCTGAGATAATGAATAACCGGATGATAAGGACCCATCACTCCGGGCATGTTTTCTCCGACCAGTGATTTATCATAGGCATCCTCTGACCATCCGCCGGTTCCCCATGGGATGTTGTCATCTGTCGGCGCGTATTCTTCCATGTAATGATCGGGATAGACATTCATCCATCGAAGGATGAATCCCTGAGACGAATCGGGGCCGAAATCCTGCCAGGTGACGCCGCATTCGGGCCGGGCGTTTGCCGGTCTATCCTCGGGTCGCGAGTGAACAATGATGTAATCGTTATTCTCATCGACAGTGATCTCGTCATCCATCAGGCAGCCGTAGCCGAGTTTATGATACGCCGCTCCACCGGGGTCTGGATTTTCAGGACCTTCGCCGGTGTGACAGATGGACCAATAACGGGCCTGGGCGCTTTCCATTG
Organism: Anaerolineales bacterium; assembly: GCA_030673085.1. Taxonomy (GTDB): domain Bacteria; phylum Chloroflexota; class Anaerolineae; order Anaerolineales; family E44-bin32; genus JAFGNH01. The sequence goes on from DAOVFE010000091.1 coordinate 3,635, forward strand.
TTGGCTCGCCATCCCGGGTCTTGGGCGTGGTTGGAAGTCGGCCGGTCATAGCATATACCATGTTCTCTCCCAACCAGCGGGGCCGACTGAGGTAATTGTTATACGGCAAGTCGGTAGCGCTGAGGGTGAAGTTCCCCGGCGGGGGAGCATCAACGCCCTGATTGAAGAAACAGCGATATGTGGTTCGAATATTCCTTTTAATAAACCCTCCCAGATTCGGGTATAAGTAAGTTGCCACTACACCTCTGCCCTCTGCAAACATGAGCCAGTGCCCGAACATTTTATACCAACCAAGCGAAGATCCGATAAATTCCGGCGGGGCTTGAGGTAATGTTTCCGCTCCTGGCGCAGTTGTCAATTGCCTCTCAATTGCCAGAGAAGCGTCGGGCTGGATCCAGAAGGTCTCTCCGGTTTTCAATTGAAGGAGCGCCTTTGGCAGAGGTACACCTGCCAGAGGGTCCATTTGTCCATCTGCATCTTTATCGGGAGCGTAATAGCGCAGCCAGAGCACCGATGGAACGATGGTACCGTCCCCCCGCGAGCCTGTCGAACTAAAAGGGCCGCCAACTCGGGTGTTTCCCGGCGCCCGGAAGTATTCACTCTGCATAACCGGATTCAAATCCACCGGGTTGCCATAGGCCAGATCGAATGTCAGGTGGTAATGCCGTTCTTCGGCATTTCTGTCCGCACCCACAATAAAAGGATTCACGTGGCCCGCGTCCGGCTGGATATCGACATCGACGATAGGAATCTCCATTACGCCAGCGTTGCTCGACACGGGGAACTGAGGAGTGAACGGCTCGGTGATTTGATAATCCATAAACCGTGCGTGGGGAAAATCTCCCTCAACCAGAAGTTGTGAACCGAATGGGGCAATGAAGATTATTTTAAGGTAAGTGACATGAGTGGCGGCGTTGAGCTGATATAGAGCGCTGAAATCGTCTAAAGCAGGCTCCTCACGAGCGGGAATGTAATACCATTGGTCTTCAGGGTTTACTTCTTCCGGCCGCAGTAGTTTCCAATCGTGTGTTTTCTCATTGTCTATCGACGGGGGAAGCAATCCATCAGGGATGAACGGGTCGGCGTCGCCATAGTACCAGTCTAGGATATATTCTTCGAGTTCATCTGATAGTTGAACCACTTCTTCGATCTTTTCGGTGTAGTAATCCATCCATTCTTGAGTGGTCATGCTGCAGTAGATCTCTTTTTGCTCAGATTCGCTGATATCCGGCAGTATTATCGGCGTCCAGTAATCACCTGGGTTTTTGGTAAAACTATGTTCGCCGTATTCATTCTCACCCTCTTCGATAATTTCGTAATACTCGGGCTCTTTCGCCTCGGAGATCTGATTCTCTTCCGTTGCTGATACTGCCGTATTTTCACCACTCTCCCCCTGGACACAGCCACTGATAAGGAAAACCGTGATAGCTATTACAGTCGCCACTTTTAATTTAGGGTTAGTCATACCATTGCTCCAATATATTTATACAAAACATGTATTCCAGATCCTTCCCCCCTCTCCATGTTTCGTTTCCTTCCTTAGTTAAAGCCGTTATTTATTCCTGACAGTGAAGAACCCCGCAGCAAGCTGCAGGGCATCTTCTAAGGAAAAAGCCAATATGGGGGGCTGCCGCCCCCAAACCCTCGCTTGCCATTCATCCCCACAGCAAGCTGCGGGGTATTCTGGCTTTTTCCCATAATCCTCAATAACTCTTTTCAATTTGGGGCTCTCTATAAGGGCCTCCTTGAATGTGCTCTCGTTATTAAATCCTTGCACTCAACATACTAAGCATATGCGCTTATCCCGGCCATGATCAAGCCTCTTTTCCTTTTTATTAACTAAAAATAGCCAACCATTATTATCCATCCAAGTAATTACAAAAATATTACAAGTTTGTAAAATCCTTAAGCAAATGACAAAACCCTCAAAATTCCTTTAGGGATGTCCTTTTAGGGACATCCCCCATTACGGGAATTTTGTCCCTTCGGGTGCAGGTTTTGTTTAAATATTCGATCAGGACTATCCGCCCTGAAATGCCTACGGCCCTGGCCATTCATCCCCTAAGCAAGCTTAGGGACCTGAGCAAGCTGAGGGGCATTCTGGCTAATCGAATAAAGAGTGTTGAAAAAGGGAAATCATTTGCCGATGGGGTAATATATTTTTCAACGCTTCACATATTCTGTTCATTCTTTCGCATTTGCGCTTCTTTCAACAGACTCATCATCAATAAGCGAGATCGCCCTATGCCATCTTATCTCCGACGTAGGGCCGCCGCAGTCGGACTGGTTCGACCTTCTTCGCCCGCACACGAAGATTAATCAATTCTACAAAGAATGAGAAGCCCATAGCAAAGTAAATGTAGCCTTTAGGGATAATGAATTCAAGCCCTTCTGCCACCAACGATACCCCAATCAATAGCAAGAAACTCAGTGCGAGTATTTTTAGAGTTGGACGATGGTGAACGAAATCACTTATCGGATCCGATGCCCACATCATCACCACTACCGCCAGCATCACCGCAGCGATCATTATAGCTAGTTGATCAGCCATGCCCACGGCCGTGATCACTGAGTCTAAAGAGAACACGATATCCAACAGCATGATCTGGATCACGACGCTGGCCAGAGTCTTTCCCGCCTTTGCTGAAGCATGCCCTTCCTCGCCCTCAAGTTTATCGTGGATCTCAAATGTACTCTTGCCCAACAAGAATAAACCTCCAGCCATCATGATGATTCCCCGGCCGGTAATTGAATGCTCGAAGAGGGTAAATAAAGGGGACGTAAGCCGTGTCAGCCAGGTTAGTGAGAGCAGTAGCAGGATTCGAGTGAACATTGCCATCGCCAGGCCTAATTTGCTCGCTCGGTCCTGCTCGTTTTCAGGCAACGCGCCAGCCAGGATCGAAATGAATATAATATTATCAATGCCTAGTACTATTTCAAGCGAGGTGAGCGTCAATAATGCTATCCAATTTTGAGGGTCAAAAATCCATTCCATCGTCTCACTCCTCTGATGCAAATTGCCTCATTGTAAATCCTCTCTATTAATATTGCCACATCTGACTGGACTGAAAAAAGCCTAAACGCGGGATAGGCTTTTCCTAATGGCAACTGCTTTTGTCAGTGGACCTCACATATTGCAATGATAATTAACCGCAACTCGCGCTTCTCCACTGGTATGTGGGGTGGAAGCTCCGCTTCCACCCCACATATACTATCATTTCGGCAAGTGAAGAAGGGGCTGTCCCATAAGGCGGGTCGGTAGAGAGCTGGCCCAATTGCACTGAGTAAATTAGTCGCGAAGTGGGGAGTTTATGCTTGATTATTACAGAATCTGGCTCATTGATGGGGATGATAATCGCGATTTTCGACTTTTCAGATAGCCCCTTCT
>DAOVFE010000327.1 GCA_030673085.1 Anaerolineales bacterium
ATCTGAGCGGCGGCAATCAGCAAAAGGTTATTATAGCCCGCTGGTTGGCGCTGAAGCCGAAAGTGTTGATACTTGATGAACCGACGCGCGGCATTGACGTTGGCGCAAAAGCTGAAATTCATGCCTTGCTGAGACAGATGGCAACCAACGGAGTAGGCATTCTAATGGTCTCCTCGGAACTGCCGGAGGTCTTATCAGTAAGCGACCGGATTTTAGTTATGCGCGAGGGTAAAATCGCCGCCGATCTGGACCCGCGCCTGGCGACTCAAGACGACATTATGCACGCCGCGGCAAGGAGTAAGAGTGGCAACAACAACCATCCGCGCACGACTGCTTGAGAAGACTTCCTGGCTGCAACGCGCCAGCGGATTGCTTATCCTAATTCCGCTTTCATTGATTCTGGCTTTGCTCTCCGACAACTTCCTCACAGTCTCGAATCTCACTAACGTTGCTTTGCAAACATCTCTTGTGGCCATCGTCACCATCGGTATGACATTGACCATGTTGATGGCGGGAATCGATCTCTCAGTTGGCTCCATCTGTGCATTGGCGGGAGCCATTGCCGCCGGATTAATGTCCCGCAATGGTTGGCCCGTCACCTCCGCTATGCTGGCGGGTATTGCTTTAGGGGCTAGCCTGGGAGCGGTTAATGGCTTGCTTACAGTTTACGGTCATCTACCTCCATTTGTATCAACCCTTGCTATGCTTGGCGTTGCTCGCGGACTGACATTGGTCTATACCGAGGGGAAGCCTATCGCCGGTTTAGATAAAGCGTTCACTTTTTGGGGCACTGGCAACTTGGGCTCGATCCCTATACCGATTATAGTCTGGCTTATTGTGCTTGTTCTGGCGCATCTCACTTTGCGCCACACTCGCTTCGGATTGTATATTTATGCCATCGGGGGCAATGAAGAAACCTCTCGTCTGGCCGGTATTCGGATTAGCTCCATCAAGATCATTGTATATAGTCTAAGCGGAGCCTTAGCAGGCCTAACTGGACTGCTATTAACGGCCCGATTATGGTCAGCACAACCGCAGATGGGAACTGGGTTGGAGCTGGATGCGATCGCAGCAGCCGTGCTGGGTGGAGTAAGTCTTTTCGGCGGAGTTGGCAATGTCATTGGCGCTTGCATCGGCGCGTTGATCGTAGGCATACTAGGCAATGGCCTAAACTTGCTCCGCATTCCATCGTATTATCAGCAAGTTATTAAAGGCGTGGTGTTCATATTGGCGGTGATCGTCGATCTCTATGCCAAGCGCCGGCGCTCTTAAATCACGAACTGCTCTTTATCACCATCCCTAACTCAAAAGCCATCTATCGAGAATGCTGAAAACATGCTTGCCTGCTAATGTATGTGGCAGATGCGGGGCGCTAATTTCGCCCCTATCCTATATCTATCATAATGAGGGAAAAAGTATGCATGCCTTAGCAAAAAATTCAAGGATGAATGGCAAGTGGCGAAGTCTATCGGCTTCGCGAAGGGGACGCAAGCCCGTATGAGGCTTTTCCCTTGGAAGAAGGGCCTGTTCTAAAAGAATGTCGAATCGTCGGATAGGAAATCAAATGTCTCATCCACGCCGGACTATTACCTCACTAATACAGCTTGTCATTTAAAAGACAACTGCTTTCAAGCGAAAGCAGTAAAGATAACCCGGCCATCCGCTTCTGACGGCAGCCGACGCGTTGCTTTCTTATAGCTTGAGTGCACTGAAAAAAGCCCAAATGCAAGAAAGGAGACGGCATATATGAGGTGTGGGCTTTGCCTACACCTCATATGTACTCCCCTTTTCCTATAGGTGGCTGCTTTTTTCAGTGGCCTCATAGCTTATAATCTGCTAAAGGGCGCTGAAAGATAGTCCGATTATGAGCCAATCACATTCACATGATACATCCGGGAATATCAAAGCAGCCTTCTTCTTGAATCTGGCGTTCACGCTCCTCGAGATCATCGGCGGTATCTGGACCAACAGCCTGGCAATTCTCTCCGATTCGATTCATGATCTCGGCGATAGCCTTTCTCTTGGATTGGCCTGGTACTTGGATCGGTTCTCGAAGAAAGGGATGGACCAGAAATTTTCCTATGGCTATCGGCGTTTCTCATTATTAGGCGCCTTGATCAATGCTATTATCCTAATCATCGGCTCATTATTCATTCTCGTAAAAGCTATTCCACGACTGATTGATCCGGAACCGTCGAATGCTCAAGGAATGATCCTTTTTTCCATCGTCGGTATATTAGCGAATGGGTTGGCGTTCATACGTCTTAAAGACGCGAAGACGCTAAATGCAAAAGTAATAGCCTGGCACCTTATCGAGGATGTGCTGGGATGGGTCGCGGTCCTGGTCGTCAGCGTCGCTTTACTCTTCAGCGATATTCAAATTCTCGACCCCACCCTTTCTATTCTAATAACTCTCTATGTATCTTACAACGTTATAGCAAATTTAAAAAAGACCCTGGTTCTTTTCATGCAGGCTGTGCCCGAGAGCATCGATATTTCAGATATCGACCGTCGTCTGCAAATAATTGAAAAAGTCCGATCCACCCACCATACCCATATCTGGTCTTTAGACGGCGAACACAATGTGCTTTCAACCCACGTTGTTGTAGACGAAGATGCATCCAAAGAGAATGTCCGCCGCATTAAGAGCGAAGTCAAGGAACTTATCCGCGGCTTAGAATGCACACACACCACAGTAGAGATCGAATATGGCGACAAT
>DAOVFE010000206.1 GCA_030673085.1 Anaerolineales bacterium
TTCGGCCTAGGGCTTTTTTTATCCGGCAAGATAGCCAATTTGAGCACCTCATCCATATTTTTCACCAGATGTATATCCAGAAACGAGCGCGCCTTGAGCGGCAGATCGGCAAGGTTCTTTTCGTTTACAGCCGGAATGATAATGGTCTTGAGCCGCAGCCGGTAAGCGGCCATCGTCTTCTCACGAACGCCTCCGATTGGCAGCACTCTCCCCAGAAGAGTAATCTCGCCGCTCATCGCCACTTCGCGCCGCACCGGCCGGTTCATGACCGCCGATGCCAGCGCAACAGCAATCGTGATGCCCGCGCTGGGACCATCCTTTGGAATTGCACCTTCTGGAATATGGATGTGGATATCGTTCTTTTCAAAGATCTCAGGGTTTACGCCCAACTCAGTTGCTCGAGATTTAATATACGATAGAGCCGCCTGCGCCGATTCTTGCATCACATCGCCAATTTGACCTGTAATGCGCATCTCCCCCTTCCCTTCTACTAAAATGGCTTCAACTTCGACAATTTCACCGCCATTCTCCGTCCAAGCCAATCCGGTGGCCACGCCAACCTGGTCTTCATCCTGCAATTGAGGAGGATTGATCTGAGGAGGTCCCAAAAGCTTATCGAGCATCGTCGGCATAATTCGCCGAGGATGTCTCTTTTGTTCAACCTTACGTCGGGCTACTTTACGGCATATTTTGCCAATCTCACGTTCGAGATTGCGAACGCCAGCTTCCCAGGTATATTCTCGGATAATGGTTTGTAATGTTGATACAGCAAAGGTAATATCACCGGTTTTAAAACCGTTTTGCACAACCTGGCGTGGAATTAAGAATTTACGGGCAATGTGGACCTTTTCCTCTTCTATATAGCCCGGAAACTCAATCACCTCCATCCGATCCAACAGAGCCGAAGGAATCGGACCGAGCGTATTAGCAGTTGTTATGAACATGACACGCGAAAGGTCAAAAGGCAGCTCGAGGTAATGATCCGAAAAAGCGTGATTCTGTTCTGGGTCGAGCACTTCCAGAAGAGCTGAAGAAGGATCTCCGCGGAAATCGTGTCCGAGCTTATCGATTTCATCGAGCATGAACAATGGATTGGCTGTCCCGCCCCGCCGAATTGCCTGAAGAATCCGTCCTGGCAAGGCTCCAATATACGTTCGGCGATGGCCACGAATCTCAGCCTCATCTCGAATCCCGCCCAGGGAGATCCGGATAAATCTACGGCCTAACGCCTCAGCAATCGAATGACCCAAAGAAGTTTTGCCAGTACCGGGCGGGCCAACGAAACAGAGTATCGGCTGGCGTTGTTTTTCGGCCGCCAGGCTGTGTACAGCAATATACTCAAGAATCCGCTCTTTAGCGGCTTTTAATGCATAATGATCTCGATTGAGAACTTCGGCGGCATTCTTTATGTCGAGATTATCTGTAGTAGTCTCATTCCAGGGCAATCCCAGCAGCCAATCTAGATATGTTCGGATAATGCCCACTTCTGGAGACATCGAGAGCATCTGGCCCAGCCTATCCACTTCTTTCTTAGCTCGCGCTTTAACTTCATCCGGCAATTCAAGCTTCGTAATCTTTTGGCGAAGTTCATTAATCTCTTGAGTCCAGACATCCAACTCGCCCAATTCATTCTGGATTGCCTTCATTTGCTCACGTAAGTAGATCTCGCGCTGTGAGCGGTCGACCTCACTCTGAACCTTCGTATGAATTCGATTCTCCAGCTCCAGCATATCCAGCTCACGCCCCAGGAGCATATTAATCTGCTGCAGCTTTTCAGTTGGATTAAAGATCTCTAAAATCCTCTGCCTTTCAGGCACGCTTAGGCTTAAGGCTGATGCAATAAGATCCCCGAGCCAACTCGGATCCTCAATATTAAGTGCATAGATATATGCTTCTTCAGGGAGACTAGAATTGAGCTCAACACACTTTTCAAAAACTGTTAACATGGCATGCATCAATGCCGTGACTTCCTTCGATTTTGGAGCAATCTCATTAATAGGGCGAGCACGTACGCGTAGGTACGGACCATCAGTAAGAAACTCAACGATTTCTACCCGCCGGCGGCCTTGCGTTAGAACCGAAGTAGTTCCATCCGGGATATGCATCAGCCGGCCAACAGCCACTTCTGTTCCAATGCTATATAGATTGTCAGCGGTCGGATTTTCCACTTCGGGATCCGTTTGCGCTATTGCAATCATCGTCTTGCCGGATCGCGTGATTTCCTCAATGGCGAGAAGCGTCGGCTCGTGATCAATGATTAATGGAGTGACCATATTTGGAAACAGGACGACATCTCGCAACGGTAGAACCGCGCATGTAATCAACCCTTCATCGTCGCTGAGAGCATCCCCTACATCATATAATTCTTCAGCTCGCCGGCTGAGTGTATCGCCCATATTAGAGAACATATGTGGCCAGCGACCGTAGTAAATACTCATTCAACCTCTTCCTTAGCATAAGCAATTCTATTAGTAGAAAATTCCCTTGTAGCCAGGATCTCTCCAACTACAAATAGACTTCCGGCAGCCAAGACCACTTCACCCGGCCTGGCCATTTCAATCCCATGTCTAAGGGCTTGTATCACCGGAACTATAGACTCAATGTGTAAGCCGTAGCCATTGGCTAATTCTGCCAGCGCCTCTGTTGAAGCTGCTCGCGGATGCACCGCCTGGGTTAGAATCAAACGAGAGACGCGTGGCAGCAGTTCACCAAGCATGCCACGGATATCCTTATCTGCAGAGGCGCCAAAAATCAGCGTAACCGGCTGCCCTGGGAAATAATCATCCAGCGCGATTCTAAGCCTGAGCGCTGAATCACGATTATGCGCCGAGTCGACTACTACAAACGGATCATGTGTCAGAATCTGGAAACGGCCGGGTAAGGACGCTTCGCGAAAGCCTCGTTGGATATCTTCTTCAGGAATTCGCCAACCTTTATCTCTTAATATTTCAAGCACGACCCGGGCGGTAGCACAATTGATTACTTGATGATATCCAAGCAAGGGAATTCCATATCTAGGAGGAATCCATTCCTCTCCTCCACCAGATTCTACATATGCTTCCATGAGTGGTCGTTCAGCGTCGGACCATATATACAGGGATTGGTTCTCCAGATTATGCGTACCCGCTGAAAAGTGCCAATCCCTCCCAATTCTAATAAGCGGAGCCTGCTTGGCCCGAGCCACATCTTCTACTACACCAGCAGCTTCAAATTGCTGAGGAGCTACTACAACTGGGACCCGGGTTTTTATTATGCCCGCTTTCTCTCGAGCAATGTCCGAAAGACTGTTCCCTAAAAGATGCATATGATCATACGAGAGCGAAGTAATCACGCTCACTTGTGGGATGAGCACATTAGTTGCATCCAGGCGTCCGCCTAAACCCACTTCAATAACCGCACAATCTACTTCCTGACGTGAAAAATACACAAACATCAGCGCAGTCGCAATTTCAAATACGGTCAAACCTGGTATGGCTTCAACCGAAGGTTTGATTTCTTCCATTAGTGATGCAAACGTCGACTCAGAGATCTCATTGCCGTTGATGCGAATTCGCTCAGTGAAGCATTGCATATGGGGAGAGGTATAAAGCCCGGTGCAATAGCCGGCTGATCTTAATGCCGAGGCTATCATTGCGCAAACCGATCCTTTTCCTTTTGTCCCGGCCACATGTACTGTGGGATAAGCATCTTGAGGATCGCCAAGCAGAGCCAGAAGTCGGCGAACGCGATTGAGATCAAGAACCTCAGGAGAATAACGGTATCTTCGCTTGACGCTATAGTCAATGAAGCTATAAAGATAATCAAGAGCTTCAGAATAATTAGGATCAGTCATTAGGAAAGGATTGTAACCGTCGCTATGTAAACGTTCAAGGCTAATATTTTAGGCTCGAACCACTTGCATCTATCTTACTTTCGCGCTAAGATATTTCAGATGATTGATTAATGAACAGAGAGGAGGTGCTGGCCTCAGATCATATCATTAAGATATATCGTTCTTTATGTTTGATTCCTATATTCCCTAAGATATTTTAAGGAGGAAAAGATCACAATGGGCAAGAAACACTTATGCATAACAATTGTATTGTTGCTTGTACTTACCGCAATGATTGGCGCATGCGGCCCAGCGGCAACAGAAGCTCCACCCGATATACATGTGGCTCCGCCAGTAGAAGAGCCAACCGCAGTACCGCCAACTGATGTTCCACCACCCCCATTGGGAACTGATGAGAATCCGATCGTCTGGGCTTTCGTTCCCTCGGGTGAAACCGAGCGCGTATCTGCAGGCGCTGAGGCAGTTGCCGACCTAATTT
>DAOVFE010000212.1 GCA_030673085.1 Anaerolineales bacterium
CATTATTAATCTTAAGAAAGATTCCCATTGGAAAATTACAAATAAGGGCCATATTAGTTGCTTTTCTATTTATTCTTGGATGTTCGATACTAATGGATTATTTGTGCTTGGTCAACTGGGGAATTCCTTTATCAAAGTAAATGACAAAACCCTCGAAATTCCTTTAGGGATGTCCCTAAAGGACATCCCCCATTGCGGGAATTTTGCCCCTTCGGGTGCGGGTTTTGTTTAAATATTCGATCAGGACTATCGCCCTGCAGTGCCTGCGGCCCTGGCCATTCATCCCCTCAGTAAGCTGAGGGACCTCAGCAAGCTGAGGGGTATTCTGGCTAATCGAATAAAACGCCTTCCCTTTCACAACATTATTAGAATATCTAATGACTATACAGAAAAAGCTTAAATGCGAGAAAGGGAACGGCGAGAGGGGCCGACCTTTTAGAAAAGTCCCTCTTTTCACTAGCGGCGGCTGTTTTTTCAGCAGACTCATCTAATAACACTAATAGCGCATTATTAAGCGTGACTGTAATGAAAAAAGCCCAAATACGAGAAGGGAGACGGAATATATGGGCTGATAACTACTTTGATACAGTGTCAAAATCGCGGCATGAGTGCGGGATTGCTGCGGGAATCAAATCTATGATGAGGGCTACTGATAGGCAATTGTCATTTTCTGGTCAGGAACTCACATATCTGGATGCTATAATTTGCAATACAGTGTTCTGGATTGGTTGGATGCAGCCAGCTTTTTCTGGCCAATGATTCATGCATGCTATTAGAAGCAAACCAGAACCGACAATGTCTAAACCGTATTTCATTAAGCTGGCCTGCAAGTGATAATCCACTACAGGCTGAGGAGGAATCGATGAATATAGCAGTACTAGTTAAGGGGCTATCCACGCTGTCCTGGGCGGCCGTCATTGCTTTAATTGTGGTGGCGATCAGCCAGTCGACGCGAGGAAAGTCATTCAAGAGCGCCAGCGGCTGGCTGATCGGGCTGATTGTTATTTCCATTGTGCTGACAAGCGTTAGCGCGGGGCTGGTCTTCATTCAACCGCAGGAACGGGGCGTGGTTATCTCGGCGGTTGCGCCGGGCGGGTATCGAAAGGAGGCGCTTCAACCCGGCTTGCGCTGGGTGATTCCATGTGCCGAGTCGGTCACTACTTATCCGATTTCAAAGCAGACATACACAATGTCAATCGCGCCGGCGGAAGGGCAGATACAGGGCGACGATTCGGTAGCGGCGCGGACGGCGGATGGCCAGGAAGTGTTTATTGATGCCTCGGTGATCTATTCGGTCGACCCAACGCAAGTCATAAACGTACATATTGCCTGGCAGGATCGCTATGGACGGGATCTAATAAGGCCGCTTGCGCGAGGTGTGATTCGGGATACGAGTTCACAGTTTGGCGTAGAAGAAATCTACAGCGTTAAACGGATAGAGCTGATAAATGCGATCTGCGATGAACTCTCACAGAAGCTAGAAGACAATGGCCTGGTCTTGGTTGATTTCATCTTGCGGAACATCACTTTCTCGCCAGAATATGCTGTCTCGGTTGAACAAAAGCAGATAGCTGAGCAGCGGGCGAAAGAAGCAGCGCTAACTGTGGAGCAGCGGAAGCAAGAAGCGGAGCAAGCGAGGAAGGTTGCAGAGGGCGTGGCCGATTCGGCGGTAATCGAGGCCCAGGGGAGGGCGGATTCACGTTTGATCGAAGCTGGGGCCGAGGCCAAAGCGCTGGAGATGATTGCCGCGGCGCTGCAAGATAATCCAGACCTGCTGACATATCAATATATACTGAAGTTGTCGCCGGGAATTCGGGTGATGCTGGTCCCGAGCGATGCGCCGTATATGCTGCCGTTGCCTGAGATGGAAGGTACGACCGGCGAAACCGAACCTGCTTCCTGAGCAAAAATCAGGGATGGGCCTTCTAGTCTAGGCGGAGAGCGAAGAGTGGTATCAGCATTTCCTCTTGAGAGAGCCCGCCATGCCTTCCGATCAACGGATTGGGCTTATTAGCCCACCATAGATAGGCGTGATCTGTGCTGATAGCAATCTGGTTGCCCAGACGGAAGGGGGCTTCTGGCGCTGCTTTGCCGGGCCCAAATAAGCCCGAATGGAGCGCATGCGAGGAGGGAATCAGGATGAATTGCGTACCCCAGGTCTGATCGAAGTATTCGGCAAGGTTATCGGCTTGTCCCGGGCGAGGGTAAAGGTCAGTGAGCCGGTTCTCGCCGGTAGGCATGATCTGAAGCTTGCGAAGCAGGGATGGGTGATTGCTGAGGACATAGTCCGGATTATTTTGGGTCGTTATTTGGCCGTGATCGGCAAGCAGAATCAAGCGCGTCTTTCGTCGAGCGGAAGACGAGAGGGGTTTAAGAAAGAAAGTCTGCAGACTATAAATAAAGGCACGAAATTCGGCCTCGGCGCGCTCGCTGTCGGGGCCGAAGTGATGAGAGAGCGTATCCAGATTGCCGTAATAACACCAGATCAAACGGCGGCGTTCAATAGGCTGCTCAGCTAATTGACGGGCACTCACCCATAGATCAATCATAGATCCGAAGCTATGAAGGGCAACACCGGAATAATGCATTTGTGATAATCCGGAATAGCGAATAGCGCGGTTTAGGAAGGCATGCACTTCCACCCCCGCTTGTTGAAGGTGAGGGCCGAGCGTTGAAACAGGAAGGGCGTGCTCGGGATCAAAACCGGCCCGGTAAAGCAGCCCGCTGGAATCAGAGATCGACATTGGCGAGTGAGTGATCATATTGGCGACCATCCCATACTCGCGCAAGAAAAGCTCATAGCCAAGGATGCCGTGCTCGGAAGGGCTTCTACCGGTCCAGAGAGTGGTGAGGGCAGCGCTTGTAGTTGACGGGACGACCGAGGTAAGAGGAAAGAGATGGCCATTCCGTATTATGGGATAGATGGTTGTATCTACTGCGCTTATCCATTGTTGAAATCGATGAAGCGCAAGCGCATCAATCAGACAGACAATAATCTGGTCGGCGTCCTCGGCGAGCGCGTCAAGCTCAGGAATGTTGAGGGATGGATGAGGCAGGTCGGGAGCGCCAAGCCAGCGGCAAAGGCTGCCAGGGACGTTCAGCAGTGAGAAGCCATTATAATGAGGATGGACAGCACCGGGGCCGAGATAAAGGCCGGGGATTTTATGCGATAATAAGTTGGGTTTAAGCGAATCCACGAAATCTGGCATGGTTCAATGACCTTCGTCACATATCATAGAGATAAGTATATCTATGCTGATCGATGGAATATAGCATATAATTTTACTTGACTCCACCTTGGAAAGCATAGGGCCAGAAAGGAACTACCTTGACCATTGCAGAGCGCATATGGAATTGTGTCCAGGATAGGGCTAAAGCAATTGCCAGGCCGCGTTGGTTAGCGAGTGGTTATCGACGCCGCAGGCTGCGTGAGTACCTCACCGGCTACATGATGATCTTACCCTCCTCATTATTGATTTTTACCTTCGGAATTTTCCCGGTGGGCTTTGCTCTATATGTAAGTCTTCATAAATGGAGGATTAAGAAAGGTGATTTAATTGGCCTTTCGAACTATGCCCGTGCTATAGGTGACCTTGCTTATCTGCTTGGCTTTGTCCTTGGGGTAGGCGCGTTATTGGCTTGTTTTTTCATGTTACGCAAGATCGCAAAGCAAGCAAAAGAGAATCATGATCGTCCTTGGTGGCTCGGATTAACGGGAATTTTGCACACTGCTACAGTGCTCGCGTGCATTCGTTGGTTTGTTCTTTTGCTGCCGGAAATTTTAGGCATCGCCGATAAAATTGTCGGCCTGGAGAGGACTAGTCAGCTTTTCCGCAGAATGCTTGGCGAAGCTCTTCGGGCTGAAACAGTTTTGCCGGCATGGCGCCTTTTCGCCGGGTTACTACTCGGATCATTGATTCTGGGATGGCTGGCAAACCACCTGTGGCGAAGTAGGCGCAATCTGGCCTATCAAATTGATTTCGGACTGGCAGCTCTTGCGCTGGTCGGTGGGGTATTACTGATTTGGTTTTCCTACAATGAGGTCGCCTTGGCCTACCGGATAGCGGCGGAGACCGGTGCTGACCCTGGCATCTGGCCGCAGATCATAACTATCAGCTCCGGAGTTATGCTGCTGGCAATTGCCTGGAAAATGTGGAAGGGAGCGGCGGAGCAGACAAGCGGCGCATTGTTCGGTTTGCGATTATTTGGGGCTATTGGTCTGATGGTAGGGGCATGGCTAT
>DAOVFE010000340.1 GCA_030673085.1 Anaerolineales bacterium
GGCCCAATTGCACTGAGTAAATTAGTCGCGAAGTGGGGAGTTTATGCTTGATTATTACAGAATCTGGCTCATTGGTGGGGATGATAATCGCGATTTTCGACTTTTCAGACAGCCCCTTCTTCTAAGGAAAAAGCCATAATGGGGGCGGTAGCTCCCAAACCCACACTTTCCACTCATCCCTACAGCAAGTTGTTGGGTTTCCTGGCTTTTTCCCATGATTCCTGTCTTTTTCAACCCTCTCACCATTTCAATTGACAATCGGATATTGAATTTGCTATAAATTTATTGTATATGCAAATCTATTCTATTGGCATTGACGAAGACGTTGGGCCAGGAACTTGATCAGGCTGCTAAACGAGGTTTCTATTTCCATACTGCAAACATAGGACCTGATAAAATCACACAGGAATTGCTAGAGGTGAAAAGCATGAAACCGAAAAAAGGTTCTCTCCCCTTATTGATAGTCTTTCTTCTGCTGATTCTTTCGCCATTGGCCTGTAATCTGCCAACTCCAACTCCTTCGCCATGCAGTGTGGATTACTTAATCTATTCCATCAATAACGCCAATGACACACCAGCCACCACCGACATCATTGACCTGGATCCGGGCTGCATCTATAAGCTTGAAAGCGTCAATAACATACTGGATGGCGACAACGGGCTTCCTTCGATAATGTCTCCGATCATCATACACGGCAATGACGCCGTCATTACGCGTAGTCCGGATACGCAGGAGCTTTTCCGTATTTTTCACGTTTCTGGGCAAGGCGACCTCAGCCTGGAGCATGTGGTCTTAAAAAACGGCTATGCTATCAACTCCGCTGATAACAAGGACGTTATAACGAACTCGGGCGGAGCGATCTTTAATAGAGGCAATTTGACTGTAACCAAGAGTGCGATCAAAGGTAACCAGGGACGCGAGGGGGGCGGCATCTTCAATGCCGGAAATATGGAGATCATTGAAAGTACTATCCAGGAGAACCAGGTCACGGGCGCTCCGGGCGGCGCCGGTTTATACAATATGCAGCAGGGGAACATTCGCCGCAGCGCCATTATTTTAAACGGATGGGACGGCATCTTTAATTGTGGAGATCTGGAAATCATTAACTCAACAATTAGTGGAAACTCGGAAACGGGCATTGATAATGAAGGCGATCTGCTGCTGCAATATGTCACCATCGCTTACAACGAGGGAAGTGGTCTTGTTTCCTTCAGCGGCAACGCAGTAGTTCAAAACTCGATCTTTGGACTAAACGGCGGCGGGTCCGGCGGCGGATCAGCCATACATCCTCAGATTGTCAATATGACCACCGATGGAGCTTTTTCATCGATTACGGTTACTGAAGATCAGCTTAATATAGCGCCGCTGGGGAACTACGGCGGCATCACCGAAACCCATGCCTTACTTCCCGGCAGCATGGCGATCGACGCCGCTCTTCGAACCTGCCCGCCTACAGATCAACGTTACGAACCACGCCCCTATGGCTTAGCTTGTGACTTAGGGGCATATGAATATACCGGCGAACCGCTATCTTCCATGCAGGGAGAGACCAAGACCCCAACTCCGTCTTCTACTCCCTCAAGTACTCCATCCGCAACTGCAACACCAACCATCACCTGCACCCCGGAACCACGCGGCAAAGTCATCCATGACACGCTTTGCTGGTTTGGGCCGGGCTCCGCCTATAATGTTGTCAGTTCGCTTTTCACCGATCAAATCGTAGACCTGGTTGGTGTCGGCGCGGCTAAAGGATGGTTGATAGTCGATAACCCTCGCTATCCGGGCGTCTATTGCTGGACTCGCGAGAAAGATGTTGAGGTTCCCGATCTTTCATTGTTGGATCTGCCGGTTATTGCCGTTCCGGCGACTCCCACTCCACCTCCAACTGCTACTGCAACTCCGACCAGTGAAGCGGGTAGCAGTTGAACGTTTTCCTGCCCGGGAAAGTTGGCCCATGCGCCGGATGACATGAGCGAGCGCCCTGCTCGATATTACCCTTGATTGCGCCGGACGCTGAATCTTTGCATGATGTTCTAATCGTCGTCGCCCACTCCGGCGCGAACAACGAAGCGAGTTATGCACAAGATGCTATCTTAATGGCCTGCACTCACGGTAATATTTATCTAGGGAATAGCCAGGTTCAAGTCCTGGATCTCTTTCAAATATGCAATGCGGTCGGCGCAGGGAAGATTGTATACGAGAGCGATTGTTCGCCGCAGCCGGTGGGGTAACAGATGTGGCCGATCATTAACCTGAACCTGCCGCCGCCATTGGGTGTGGGTTGCTAGAAAGATAAAGTTTATAAGAAATTGGGCGGAAATATTGCCCAGTTGTGCCCTATCCCGCTGGAAGAACCGGCTGGTATGAAACCCTGATCGAGCTGAGTGAATCGGTTTTTTGCTCCTCCATAGCAGATGGGTTCCCTTGTCAGAAACGTGGATTTTCAAATCCGGCTGCGATCAGGGCAATCCATGCCTGCCAGGATGGATGCATTTCAGCTATTTTATTCGATTAGCCAGAATACCCCTCAGCTTGCTGAGGTCCCTAAGCTTGCTTAGGGGATGAATGGCCAGGGCCGTAGGCACTGCAGGGCGATAGTCCTGAGCGAATATTTAAACAAAACCCGCACCCGAAGGGGCAA
>DAOVFE010000389.1 GCA_030673085.1 Anaerolineales bacterium
GCCGGCAGCAGTTTTCCTTCGCTTTCTTTCGGTCATTACCTTATCAACGTTATGACAGACGTAATTGATAGCCCATGTTGCTTAGCTTACCGGCGCCAAAGTATGAGTATCATTGTTGTATGTTAACCAGCTAGAGCGCATCATATTCTGCTTTCAACAAGCTGGCGAACTGCATTTCGCGCTATGCACAGATGAAGTATGAGCAATGGCTGTCTGAATCGTCGCGCCATATTAGGAACAATACTGAACTATAATTCCGAGACGCGTATGGAGAATAATCGATGACCAAGCCAATGGTTTTTATAACCCGCAGGATACCGGAGGAGGGGCTGGCGATCATCGCCCAGAGTTGCGAAGTTGATCTATGGCCCGGAGAATTGCCTCCGCCCCGCGAGGTTATCCTACAGCGCAGTAAAGGCGTTGAAGGAATCCTATCGCTCTTGACCGATAAGATCGACGCCGAAGTGATGGACGCCGCCGGATCAAGGCTCAAGGTCATCAGCAATTACGCGGTAGGCATTGATAATATCGCGTTAGCTGAAGCCACTAAACGCGGCATCCCGGTGGGAAACACGCCGGGGGTGTTGACCGAGACCACCGCCGATTTCGCTTTTTGTATGCTTATGTCGGCCGCCCGAAGGATTGCGGAAGGCGATCGTTATGTCCGATCTGGCAGGTGGAAGACCTGGGGACCAAAGCTGCTTCTGGGGCAAGATATCTATGAGGCGACGCTCGGCATCATAGGGTTTGGGCGCATTGGAAGGGCGGTTGCCCGGCGCGCTCAGGGCTTCAATATGCGCGTGCTTTATTATGATCCAATGTCCGCGATCGACGACGAAGAGGCCGGTATAGGCGCGATCTCGACCGATCTCGATACTTTGCTGCGAGAAGCCGATTTCATATCCATTCATACGCCGCTCACCGAAGCGACTTATCACATGATTGATAACCAGGCGTTCTCCAATATGAAATCGACTGCGGTTTTGATTAATACAGCGCGAGGCGGGGTGGTTGATCCGGATGCGCTCTATCATGCTCTTAGCGAAGGACGTATTGCTTCCGCAGCTCTGGATGTGACCGACCCGGAACCAATCTCGCCGGATAACCCGCTGCTTGAGCTCGATAATCTGATCATAACCCCACACATTGGCAGCGCCAGCGTGGCTACACGGAACAAGATGGCTCGTATGGCGGCCGAAAACCTGATTGCCGGGCTGAAAGGCGAAAAACTTCCTAATTGTGTAAACCCGGAAGTGTACATCTAAAAGCATCAGTGCACGGAAAGGTATAAAGGCCACATTGTGGGGATTCCATTGGCTTATAGACAACTCGAGTGTCTAAAAGCATCAATGCGCGTCAGGGGATTAAGACTTTAAACCTCCCGCGGGTTTCAAACCCGCGGGAGGGTTAGTACACCCGACCATGAATGGTCGGGCTCATGGCTAAAGCCCCTTCGGGGCTGGCTAATAAGGGCGCTGAAGCGCACTTGAGCTATAAGCCCGGGGGTTTAGCGCCGGGCGGGCGTGGAATGAAAGAAGATATTTCCTGGAGACGTCCTTGGGGCAATTGGTTTCTACGCCAATCGGTTGATGCATTTAAGCGCTTTTTCTACGTGCGCAAGAAGATTAATTAATCATGCGCAAGTGACCACACGATCAAGCTGTCATCATCCGAGGCCGAAACGATTAGGCTTCCATCCGGTGAAAAATCAACGCTGTTGACGGCTTCACTGTGCCCTTCAAGAATTTCAAGCAAATCTCTACTAGAAACCTGCCAGAGGCGAATGGTCTTGTCTCTCGATGCCGAAGCCAGGAGCGAGCCATCGGGCGAATAAGCTAGGCGGTTGATCCGAAGGGTGTGTCCCTCGAAGGTGTGAAGCAAACTGCCGTCTTCCACGCTTAGCAGCCAGAAACTAGGACTGCCGGTTAGGGCTACCGCGATCGTTGAGCCTTCGGGCGAGTAGACCAAGGTAGATACAGATAATCTATATCCCTCTAGCAATTGCGGTTGGACATACTCCCCGACTTGCCAGAGCTGCAATGACCCAGTGCTAGAAGCACATCCGTCACCGGTGGCCAGCTTGGAGCCATCCGGTGAGAAGGCTATCCCCCATGTCTTAAAAGAGCCGCTGCTTCGCCCGCTGCAATTTGGCTGGGCCAGCCCCTGGCGCAAAATGCCGGATTCGGGGTTGCACAATTG
>DAOVFE010000480.1 GCA_030673085.1 Anaerolineales bacterium
ACCCTCAAATATCTCATAGAGAGAATTGAAAAAGAGAAGCAATTTGCTAACGTTGGATGCTTTTTTTAGTGGACTCATAAATATACAAATGATCCTGTCGGCTGGTAAACTATATAACTGAATTCCAAAAAGCGCCGGGCAGGTTATATGATTAGAACGATGCAAGTATATCAAAAGCGAACTTTCATCATAAGTTGGGTATGCAGCTTCCTTATTAATATTGCTTGGGGAGTGACGTTTCCGCTGAAGAATATTTACATTCATGACCAGGCTATATCGCTAGTTCAAATCGGAACGCTATCGACTGCCGGCGCAGTAGCTTTTTGTCTGGGTGGAATTCTGCTGGGTCATTTATCCGATCGAGTTGGCAACCGGCGCACTTTAATCATCGCCTCACTGGCAGGGCACGCGGTTGTCACATTGGCCTATATGCGGGCTCAAGTCTATGTCCACTTTTTACTCTTGTCTTTGATGGATTGGCTATTGATAGCCGGCTACATGGTTATGATGGACGCGCAAGTTACTTCAATTTTTCCGGCGGATAAGCGCGGTAGCGGCTACGGCGCTTACAGAATATCAGGATCAATTGGCTTTGCGATTGCCGGTTTCGCCCTGGGAATGATCACGGGGGATTTTGGCATAAGATCCATTTTTATTGTGGGCGCCATTGCGCTATCGTTGGCCGCGCTTATCGCCATATTCTTGCAGGAAGATGAGCCAAAGCAAGCGGTTGAGGCGGAATCAGTCGATGCATTCAAACCCAGCATACGTCAAACGATCATTGCAAGCGGCTTGATATGGTTGTTTCTTGCCAACTTTATTTCATATATCGGCGATCAAGTCGGGTGGCCTTTTAAATACATCTATATTAAAGAAGCGATGGGCATTACAGTGGGAACTATTGGTCTGCTCTCGACAATTGGAGTAATGTTTGAAATCCCCGCCATGTTGGGACTGGGTCGCCTTTCTGATAAATACGGCCGTCGACCGATCCTTCTTTTTGGTTATCTGGCTATTGCCACAAGCTGGCTATTGCTCTACTTGGCTTCTGATCTTACGCTGATCCTTTTCGTAAATCCTCTAGTTGGGCTGAGCATCGTTCGCTATAGTGTTGGAGTGAGTCTGATCTCAGACCGGGCTCCCGGTGGCCAACTTGGAACTCTCCTGGGGCTGTTCGCTTTAACGTCTGGCCTGGGTGGAATTAT
>DAOVFE010000018.1 GCA_030673085.1 Anaerolineales bacterium
GGGCGGTAGCTCCCAAACCCGCACTTTCCACTCATCCCTACAGCAAGTTGTTGGGTTTCCTGGCTTTTTCCCATGATTCCTCTCTTTTTCAACGCTCTATATTGGAGGTTGCGGATTAAGTTAGTTTGGATAGATAATGGCTTATTGGGCGGCAGGCACAAATCATATTCGAACCAACTGGCTGCGAAAGGCCTTGACTTGGGTAAAATGGCCGCAGCTTATGTGACAATAGTGTTGATAACATGTGATCTTGCCGGATAGGTTTGCTTGTGCCCTACTAATTATTGCAGAACATGATAAATCAATAAAGATGCGTCAAACCGATCTGCCCTTGAAGAGAAACCCCGGCGGGGCGCCTCTCCAAAATTACCATTTTGGATTACGATAATGGAGCATCCTGATATGGCGTCGGGCAAGCAACTGAACGGTCATGTACGCGATGAGGTTAACTTTTAGCATGAGAGAGAGAGTCTGCAACCTAAAGCGCATTATTCTGATGTCGGTTGCTCTATGTATATTTATGTATATGGGATTTAGTTGTAAGGCGAATGAGGATTTCGATTCCGAGCCAAGACAGGCAACCAAAGAAACTGAAACTATTCCTAAGAGTGCAACCCTGGCTCCGCCCACGAGCGCTATAGACACCCCCACGCCGGCGCTGACGGATGAGCCATCGGCAACACTGACGGATGAATCTATAGCATGTGAAGAACGAATTGCAGAGGATTCCTATCCAAGTATGATCTTGGGCCAAGCAATACCATTTCAGATTTATCTGCCGCCGTGTTATGATGGAAATGAGCAAAGCTATCCGGTCATATATTTTATGCATGGAAAGCCGCGTCAATCGGCGGATTGGATAGATCTTGGCATCATCGACTTGGTTAGCCAGGGTATTGCAAGCGGACAGTGGCCCGAAACATTGCTGGTGATACCTTCACTGCCCGAACCCTTGTTCAGCCAAACCGATGGCGGGTCAGGGTCATACGAGGAGGAGTTCCTCGAAGCGCTGGTTCCCTATGTTGACAGACATTATCGCACAAGAATAGGAGCAGATTATAGGGCCTTGGCTGGTATATCGCGCGGCGCTATTTGGGCATTGGAAATTGGCTTTCGCCATCCGGAAATTGTGAATATCATCGCTGCTCTCAGTCCGGCGCTTTCGTGTAATTATGCTAGCCGCCCATACGATCCATTTGCATTGGCACAGGATAGTGACTGCCTGCCGGATAGGATCTTGTTATTAGCGGGTGATATGGATTGGGCTAGAAGCGGAACAGAAAAATTAAGCCAAATATTAGAACAGTCGGGAAACCACCCGCATTTGATGATTGTCGAAGGAAAGCATGAAACTGCGCTTTGGAAGGGAACTCTAGAGACAGTAGTCGATTTCATAGTTTTCACTTGGCAAGAACCGGAATAGTATTAAGTTGGAAATGGCTAGGATTCTCATAATCCCTTTTAGTGCAGATTTCAGGTACAATGAAATACCTCTCGATGCTCAGGCGTAAGAATGGCTGATGAAAAGGGAGAAAAAAATGAGCGAATCAGAACCGATTGCAGATGATGTTATTAAAGCTTATCGACGGCGCCGTGAAAGAATGGTCCCCCTCATATTAGGAGGGCTGGCGGTCGTTTTGCTAGTTGTCGGCTTATTCCTGATTGTGCTTTGGCTGACCGGAGAAAACCCGCCGGCGCTGCCTGCATTCTTTGCAACCAAAACACCAACTCCGACTCAAACCACAACTCCTTTGCCGCCGACCATCACCCCAACCATTACCGAGACGTTGGAGCCAACCGAAACAGCAACCCCAGAGGGACCAATAACTTATGTGATTAAAGAGGGAGATACTCTGGGCGCGATTGCGGAAGAATATGAGGTTGATCTTCTGATTTTAATGTCAGTAAACGGCATTAGGGATGCGAATGAGATTAATATTGGCCAGGAAATTATCATACCCGCAGAGGGCACCGAACTGCCGACCCCAACGGCGCTGCCATCCACCCTAATTCCTGGCAGCAAGATCGAATATGTCGTAATGACAAATGATACTCTGGTGACGATTGCGGCGAAGTTTAATAGCACTGCCGAGGCAATTGCCGAAGAGAATGACATTGAAGATCCGAATAATATCTTTGTCGGGCAAGTCTTAGTCGTGCCGGTTGGAATCGCCACACCAACTCCGACCAAAACTGGTGGAACTGAAACCCCCACGGCTACAGCTACACCCTGAAAGAGCAGTCCTATAAACATATAGAGCCCCGCAATTTGTTGCGGGGCTTTTTTGCATGAACCTTCATTCCCAAACCAGAGCGAAGAACTGGTTTCTTTTTTAATGACAAATAGCCAATTAAGAAAGTGTTGAAAAAGAGAGGAATCATGGGAAAAAGCCAGGAAACCCAACAACTTGCTGGTGGGATGAGTGGAAAGTGCGGGTTTGGGAGCTACCGCCCTCATTTATGGCTTTTTCCTTGGAAGAAGGGGCTGTCTGAAAAGTCGAAAACCGCGATTATCATCCCCACCATTGAGCCAGATTCTGTAATAATCAAGCATAAACTCCCCACTTCGCGACTAATTTACTCAGTGCAATTGGGCCAGCTCTCTAACGACCCGCCTTTTGGGACAGCCCCTTCTTCACTTATGGCTTTTTCCTTGGAAGAACTCCGCTGCAAGCTGCGGGGTTCTTCACTTGCCGAATATTAGTATATATGGGGTGGAAGCTACGCTTCTGCCCCATATGCACCACACTCTTTTACGGGTAAATATGTTTTTCAACACTCTCAATATACCTCCATTCACTAAACGATCTCTCATCCTGCATTCATTCCTAATTAATAAAAACCATCATTCTCGCCTGGACTCGCCGCATATTGAAAACCAAGGGATTTCGCTTAGTCAGTATCCATCATCGACAGAAGACTTTTTAGCTTCAAGCCTCAAATCCGGACTTCGATTGATACGCCGTATAGCCCGACGCTCAGTACAATCATTGCTGCAGTATAGTATGTATCTTCTGTTTGCCGTTAAAAGGCACTTTTCTTAGAAATCTCATCCACATCTTCCGAAATGCCCTTATTGGATATGCTCTAGCCGATGCCGTATATCGATTATCAAACCATGTACGCCATCCAAATCCGAATTATTACGGTTATAATCGCGGCCATGAAGTATTATATCTGGACTTCCGGCTGTCAGATGAACGTCGCCGATTCTCGGCGTGTCGCTTCCGCACTCGAGCGATTGGGATATGATCCAACTCGCCAGGCGGAAAATGCCGATGTTATTGTTCTCAATACCTGCGTCGTGCGCCAGAGCGCTGAGAATCGAGCCTTAGGGCGACTATCTTCACTGCGCCCTTTGAAGAAACAGCGCCCAGACCTGGTCATCAACCTGATGGGCTGTCTGGTGGGCGTCAAAGACAACCCTAAGATCAGGAAAGCCTTTCCCTATGTAGACGTTTTTTCAGCGCCCTCCGACCTTAAACCGCTAATTCAATATCTCATGCATAGCAGGCGACCGCCAATAAGCGACATCGAAACAAAGGCTGACCGAATAATCGCGGAGTCGGATCTCACAATGCCAAAAAACGGAAAGAATCGATCAGTCTCGGCATATGTGTCTGTCATCCATGGCTGCTCGTTTGCTTGCACCTATTGCATTATCCCTTACCGGCGCGGCGTTGAGCGCAGCCGCCCAATTTGCGAAATAGAAGCCGAGGTGCGTGCGCTCGCGGGACAAGGAATCCATGAAGTGACCTTGTTGGGCCAGATCGTAGATCGCTATGGCAATGACATACCTGATGGCCCGAATCTGTCAGATCTACTTCGCGCCATCCACCCGATTGATGGCATCAAACGTATTCGTTTTCTCACTTCCCATCCCCACTGGATGACAAACGAACTGATCGAAACGGTCGCTGAACTCCCGAAAGTCTGTGAATATGTTGAGGTGCCGATTCAGGCGGGTGACGATGACGTATTAAAGCGCATGAAGCGCGGCTACACTGTCGACGAGTATGTGCGTCTTATTTGCGATCTCAGAGAGTATATCCCCGGCGTTTCCATCGCTACAGATATCATCGTCGGTTTCCCGGGGGAGACCGAAAAGCAATTTCAAAGAACCTATAACCTGCTGGCTGATCTGCGCTTGGACGTCGTCCATTTAGCCCGTTATTCCCCCCGGCCGGGCACACTTGCATACCGGCGAATGGATGATGATATCCACGAAAGTGAAAAAATGCGCCGCTTCCGGGCTATTGAAGCCCTTCAGACTCAAATTTCAAAGGATATTCATGCCAGTTATATTGGCAGGAAGGTTGAGGTTTTAGTTAAAGGTAAACGCCATGACCGCTGGAAGGGCCGGACGCGAACGAATAAATTGGTGTTCTTCGAAACTCCTGAGGACCGTCTCGGCGAGCTGGTCTCGGTAAAAATCAATTGGGCCGGGGCATGGAGCTTGCGTGGCACGCCATTTTTGGGGATGTCCGGTGAACCATAACCGGCGGTATACTAGGAGGAGATAGCACTTGACAGCTACCACCTTCTCACTGTAGCATGCATACAACAATAAAAAGAACCTTCCAAAGAGAAGTTTGCTTCCGAAAGTTAATATCGTGAGGAACACTTGCCGGAGGAGAAATCATGAGCCACCTACTGCGTCGTAAGTTCGCAATCCTGGGATTCTTCTTAATCATTGCCCTTATTCCGCTCGCATGCAATCTTCCAGGGCAACAGCAACCTGAGCCGGAAGAGTTTTCTACTGCTGCAGCTCAGACAGTCGAAGCGCAGCTAACCAATGCTGCTTCTGACGTAACCGAGGTTGCAGAGAGCACTGTGACCATGACGGCCGCGCCGCCAACTATCCCTGCCGAAACCGATACCCCCGCTGCACCTCCGCCTTCAGCCACGCCTGAATGCACCAATAAAGCCTCTTTCGTCACGGATGTAACCATTCCCGACAATTCCTTCCTCGCCCCGGGCGAATCATTCGTCAAAACCTGGCGTCTAAAAAACGTCGGCACCTGCACCTGGAAACCGGACTACTCTATAGTTTTTATCAGCGGGAATATTATGGGCGGTCCGGCTTCGAAACCGCTTGCAGCCAGTGTACAGCCGAATAATACTGTTGACGTGAGCGTCGACCTCGTTGCCCCGTCAACCAACGGCACGCACAAAGGCAACTGGAAGCTGCGTGACGCCGGCGGCGTCAACTTCGGAATTGGAGCTAATGCTAACAATTCCTTCTATGTCCAAATCATAGTTGGACCAACTCCAACACCTGCGCCAGTATCCAAGACTTTCAATGCAGCCAGCGCAGGCGGCGTCGAGAGCAATGGCCATATCATCTCCCCCCCCAACAGCGGCGATACTGCCGGCAACAACGGACTTCAGGGCTTTATAACCTTCAATCTGAGCAGCATTCCCGATGGTGCCACCATCACCAAGGTCAAGCTCGATCTGGGAACACCACACGATGTACTTGGCGACCCTTTTGGCTCATTAGGCTGTATTCGAGCCTATCCAGATGCGTACGGCTCGCTCGATGCGGGCGACTATACGCCTCCGCCGGTCACTGGGAGCTATTGGCGTTTCTGCTCACAGGTCCAACTTGCCGATCCGAGCGCCCAACTGGGAAATAGCTCGGCGGTCAGCGGCGTTCAAGCCGCACTTGCCAGCGATACTTTCCAGATTCGAATCCAATTCAACGAAATTGAGACAGATGGCGATGGCGTCGCTGATGTACTGCGGCCCACACCACGACTGATCGTACATTATCTTAAACCATAACTAACGGCGGATTGCTGTAGCTGCTTCCCCGAAAGGGTTGTCAGTTTCCAGGAACCTGCTGTATGTTGGCTACTTCCTTGAGGTAGATTCTGCTCGTTTCACTCTGGCGGGACCGGCTGAGTGGTCCCGCCAGAGTTGCAAACAGAGCGAACATTTCAACAAAATCGCTTTGTTTACCGTTGATAATACAATCTTCATTTGCCCCATCCTTGCTGAAATCCAATCTGGCACTCTGAGGATGTTGAAAATATAGTTGCATTAAAAAGAGCTACTTATTGGCAAAGTATTTCGTTTTTTAACATCCTCCACTCAGATGCATTATGCAGTATATTTCTGGGGTAGAATCAAATGATGACGCATATATTAAGGCGTGAGATCAAAATGTCGATTCGGAAGACGGCTCTGTTATTTTTATGGTTAACCCTGGCGATGCTGATCGCGGGCTGCAACTTTCCGCTCGGGCAAACGCCAACTCCGGATCCGGCTGCGCTCGCGACCCTGGCTGCGCACACGGTTGAAGCTGTGCTTACCCAGGCCGCCCTGGGGACTCAACCGCCTTCGGCTCCCAGCGCCGAACCGACCCGTTCCTCTACTACGGCTCCATCTCCGGCGCTATCACCCCCGTCTAATACCAAAGAACCCCAATGCAGCAATCAGGCCTTGTTTATCGATGACGTCACCATCCCTGACAATAGCACTCTAGCGGGGGGCCAATCTTTTGTTAAAATCTGGCGCTTTAAGAATAGCGGCACATGTTGCTGGTCTCGCACATATAGCCTTATCTTTATTGGAGGCGAGCTGATGGACGCCGAAACTGTAATACCGCTCATCAGCCAGGTATACCCAGGCGCGGATGTCGATCTTGCAGTCGACATGATAGCCCCAGAAGCGCCAGGCATTTATCGGGGCTTCTGGAAATTACGCAGCCCAGAGGGCATCTACTTTGGAATCGGCCCGGCAGGCGATCAGTCCTTCTGGGTAAAGATCGAGGTCACAGCCCCGCCCTCAGCCACTCCAACGATTACGTTCACGCCAACCGAGACTTCCACTGCTACGCCTGATCTCTCAGTTACGCCGACTGACACGCCGGTCCCAAGCGACACACCCACTCAGTCCTAGAAATCCGGCCGGCCTCGGATTTATACCCCTGACCGACACAAAACGGCCCGATCATTGTTAATCGATGCAGCCAAGATTGCTCACAAGCCGAATCGCAATCAAGCAAGATTGGAATCAACTGGCCGTATAATGCGGCTTGCGAACTGCTTCCTTCAGATATTCAGACAATGCTACAATCTAGCATAACTAGCCACATCTTTTGGGAGCAACTACGATGTCTTCCTCACACAGACTTTTTCTGATTGACGGCCACGCCCTTGCCTATCGCACTTATTTTGCGCTCACCCGCGGCGGCGATAGTTCTCGCTGGGAGACCAAAAGCGGCGAACCCACTGCCGGCACGTATGGCTTTGTCTCCGTTCTGCTTCGCTTGCTAGAGCAAGAAAGCCCCGAATACCTTGCTGTCTCTTTCGATACAGGACGCACCTTTAGAGACGATATCTTTCCCGATTACAAGGGAACTCGTCAAAAAATGCCTGAAGATCTTCGCCCGCAAATCAAGCGAATACGGGAAATCGTAAGCACATTTGGCATTCCGCTTTTGGAGGCCGAAGGATACGAAGCTGATGATGTGCTAGGAACTGTTGCCCGACAGGCAGCGGCTCAGGGAATTAAGGTAACCATATTAACCGGTGACCGCGACCTGCTGCAATTGGCCGATGCCAACATATCAATTCGCCTTGCGGGTCAAAAATTATCTGAAGCCGTCGATTATGGCCCAGACAAGATCGAGAAGCGTTACGGAATAAAACCGCGTCAAATCGTCGATTACAAAGCCCTTGCCGGCGATGCCAGCGATAATATCCCTGGCGTCCGTGGCATTGGCGAAAAAACTGCGACAAGCCTGCTGCAACAGTATGATGATCTAGATACGATTTACGCTAACCTGGATCAGATTCCAACTCGTTTCCGCAACAAGCTCATTGCTGGGCGCGCAGAAGCTTATCTTAGCCGCGATCTTGCTGCTATCGTTACCGATGTGCCTCTGTCTTTTGACCTTGAAGAGTGCCGCGCTCGTGGATATAGCCGCGATAAAATTGCCGAGCTTTTCCGTGCGCTTGAATTTCACGCCCTATTAAAACGTCTCTCGATCACAGACGAAAAAGCGCCTGGGCGTCAACTCAATCTATTTGTCAGCCAGTCGAAACCGGAGCCAATCGACGCCAAGAAGGCTGCCATCATCAATACTCCCGAAGCCCTTCATAAGCTCACCCGCCGCCTGCAAGCAGCAGATAAGATTGCCTTCGACGTCGAAACGACCAGCACCCACGCCATGCGCGCTGATTTGGTCGGAATATCCTTAGCCATTTCACCGGATGAGGGCTTCTATATTCCTGTCGGCCATCTTGCTGAGATCGCCGGCAGTCCGCAGTTGCCACTCGATTTGGTTCTCGAAGCACTCCGACTGCCGTTGACAGATCTAGATAAGCCTAAAATTGGCCATAATTTAAAATACGACTTTATTGTCCTCGCTCGCTATGGTCTAGAGGTTGCTCCATTGTCCTTTGACACTATGATTGCCGAGTGGTTGTGTGATCCTGCGTCTCGCAGCCTCAGTTTAAAAAAATTAGCCTGGGTGCGTTTGGGTATCGAAATGACTCAAATCGAGGAACTTATTGGACACGGACGCAATCAGCGCTCGATGGCGGAGGTTCCAATCTCCGAAGTCGCTCCGTACGCCGCCGCCGATGCTCAAGTTTGTCTACGTCTGATGCCCGTATTGCAGAGCGAACTTGAGGCGAAAGAACAATGGGGCCTTTTTAACACAATTGAGATGCCCTTGGTCCCGATTCTAGCGGACATGGAACGAGCCGGGGTAGGAATCGATGTCCCCTTCCTCAGGTCCTTTTCAGAATCCCTGGCCAGGAAGTTGTCTGAGATTGAGGATCAGGTCTTCGATCTGGTTGGCCATCCATTTAACTTGAATTCCACTCAACAGTTATCTAGAGTATTGTTTGAAGAACTCAAACTGTCTCCGCCCAGCCGCGCAAAGAAAACGGCCTCCGGGCACTACTCAACTGCCGCTATAGTACTCGAGGAACTGCGCACGGCCCACCCAGTAGTCGAGTTCGTCTTGAAACAGCGCGAAATCGCTAAGATCAAATCCACCTATGCAGATGCCTTACCTGACGAAGTTAATTCGGAGACTGGCCGTATCCACACATCATTCAACCAGGCTGGTTCGGTCACCGGCCGACTCGCTTCTTCAGATCCCAACCTTCAGAACATCCCAATCCGAACTGAGCTGGGGCGCGAGATCCGTCGCGCATTTATCTCCGGGCCTGGCATGTCGCTCCTAGCGGTAGACTACTCGCAAGTGGAGCTGCGAATTGTCGCACATATGGCCGATGATAAAGCTATGATCCAGACATTTCTTGACGGCCAAGATATTCACACTACAACCGCGGCAGCCATTTTTGGCGTCGAACACGATCAGGTCACTCCGGCTATGCGGCGTCGGGCGAAGGCAGTTAATTTTGGATTGATTTATGGCATGAGCTCGTTTGGGCTCTCCCGCTCAACTGATCTCACACTGGCTGAAGCAGAGAACTTTGTTAAAACCTACTTTGAGCGCTTCCCTGGCGTACAGCGCTACCTAGATCAGGCACGCCGCTCAGCAGCCGCCAAAGGATATGTTGAAACCTTGCTTGGTCGACGGCGCTACTTCCCTCAACTGAAATCGGATGCCACTGCCATCTCGGAAGCCGCTCGTTCACGCGCCCAAAGGGAAGCTGTAAATGCGCCCATCCAGGGCACTGCTGCTGATATCATCAAGATTGCAATGTTGCGCCTTCCACATGTTTTGCGGGCAGCAGGTTTAACAGCGCGTATGCTCCTTCAGGTCCACGACGAATTGATACTGGAATGCACGGTAGATGAGCTCAAGGAAACCGCCTCGCTGGTAAAAAAGATCATGCAGAATGCCTTCGATCTCCGGGTCCCACTAAAGACCGATGCGAAAGCGGGCCCCAATTGGGCAGAGCTCAATTCACTGCACTGAAACGATTGTGTTCCGCTTCTCCACTCAGGAATCGGCCATTCCAACATCGATTCCATTAAAATAGTCGCAATCCAACCCGGTAATTAAGCAGTTCAATTATACTTATGCTATACTCGCGCCGATGCTATTACATATGAATGGAACATGTCGTGACTGGACGCAAGGACCTATTTGACGAATCAATGCGCCTTGGCCATTCAGCAGCCTGGGAGCTCGATTGGGACCGCTCAATCGAGTTTTATCGGAAAGCTGTTACCGAGTTTCCCGATAATTCTACCGCGCTAATAAGCCTAGGCTTGGCTTTAATTAAAAACAAACGCTATAGAGAGGCTTTAGATATATATAAGCGAGCCGCAGAGGCTTCGCCCAGTGACCCAATCCCTTTCGAGAAATGCGCCGAAATTCATGAACAAAGAGGCGAAATCTCGATGGCCATAGAAAGGCGCGAGGCCGCGGCGGACTTACATGTACGCAAAAGAAATACTGAAAAGGCAATCGAGAACTGGGGTCAGATTGCTCGAATGGCGCCTGACAACCTCGCCGTGCGCTCTCGTCTGGCTTTAACCTATGAACGCTTGGGCCGCCGGCAGGAAGCATCCCGTGAATATCTGGCTGTTGCCTCAATCTTGCAGAAATCAAAAAAGATCAACCGCGCTATGGAAGCGGCCCAGCTCGCCTTACGATTAACTCCGGGCGATAAAGAAGCTAGCGACTCTTTACGCAGCTTGCGGCAGGGCAAGGCTTTACCCAATCCCCGACCACCGCATGGTCATACAGGGCCACTTCGAATTTCCGAAATGAAGAACTATATCAAGAGCAGTCCTGTTCACGAGGAACCAGAGGAATCCGATCAACTTGAGGATCCGGAAGCCGCTGCTCAGAACCAGGCTCTATCGATCCTCGCCGGCATCCTTTTTGAAGAACCACAAAGCGAGAGCCGCGGCGAGGAGATGCTGAATCTGAGTTCTTCCGAAAAGGAGCAGGGGCCTCTCAGCCAGCTAAGCCAGTCTGTAGGCCGCCAAGAAAAATATCGCCTTCTCAGCCATGCCATCGATCTACAAACTCGCCGGAATCCGCGCCAAGCAGCCGAAGAATTACAGCGCGCCATTGATAACGGCCTTGATCATCCTGCAGCACATTACAACCTGGGCATCCTGCTTAAAGAGCTTCATGATAACGAGAACGCCCGTATACACCTCATGGCCTCAATTGGTCATCCCGAACTGGAATTAGGCTCCAACTTGGCCCTAGGTCGGTTATCGCGGCAGGAAGGCGACATGGCAGAAGCTGCCCGTTTCCTTCTCCAGGCTTTGCGCTTCGCCGATTCTCTATCTGTCGATAAGGATCAATCTGCTCAACTCAATAATCTCTATGACACAATTATGGCTTCTCAGACCGAAGGGGATGATAAGGCGCTCTCTCAGATTGTTGAAAATACACTTAATTTCTTGAGCGGTCCGCAATGGTTGCATCGTGTCAAAATGGCTCGCAAGCAGCTTGAGGATCAAGGCCCTGGCGCTGCAGTCATTCCAATCGCAGAGATACTCTCCGTAGGCAGCACAGATCGGATCGTTCGTTCCCTAGAAAAAATTGATTCGCTAATTACCGCTAATCATTTCAATTCGGCAATGGATGAAGCCCTGCTGGCCCTCGACTACGCGCCTTACTATTTGGGGTTGCATCTCAGAATAGCTAATATCTTAATTGAAACTAATCATAAAGACGTGGCGTTGAAAAAGCTGATCATTATCGCCGAAACCCACTGCGTGCGCGGCGAGACTATCCAGGCCGCTAAAGTCTACCAGCGTATCTTACGCCTCTCACCCATCAATCTAGATGTACGAAAGCGCTTGATAAATCTTTTAGCCCA
Source organism: Anaerolineales bacterium (assembly GCA_030673085.1). GTDB lineage: Bacteria > Chloroflexota > Anaerolineae > Anaerolineales > E44-bin32 > JAFGNH01. Next base: position 11,778 of record DAOVFE010000018.1, read on the forward strand.
ACAAGATCTCATTGATGAGGCTGTTCAACAACACCTTGAGCTTGCGGATCTCTATCGACAGCTGGCAGATATGGAATCCGCACGTGACACTTTAACCGAAGGCCTCAAGCTTGCCCGGCGATCAAGCAATGAGCATAAACTATCAGTCAATCTTTTACGCCAGATTGGAGATCTCGACCGTTCACACCTTGATTGGAATCGGGCGCTCCGTGTCTATGAACAAATTCTCAAACTCGATCCCGAAGATGAAATCGCTCCGCGCCATGTGATAGACTTAAGTCTGCACTTAGGCAAGGATACCCAAGCTGCCGATGAGCTAGATAAGTATCTCGAACGCCTTGTTAAAGCGGATCAAGGTAAAGAGGCACTTACTCTATTAGAGGAATTGGTACATGAAAACCCTGGAAAGCAGGTGCTGCATGCACGTTTAGCCGACGCCTATCGCGCTATTGGTCGCAAGGCGGATGCTATTGCACAATATGATGCACTTGGCGAAATCCAGCTCAACGCTGGTCAAATTAAAGGGGCCATGCATAGCATCGGCACTATCATCGAAATTGGCCCTCCTGAAATTGATGTTGCTGGCTACCGCGATCTGCTCCACAATCTAGAGGC
>DAOVFE010000121.1 GCA_030673085.1 Anaerolineales bacterium
GGGGGAATCTTCTGATAGGATTTTCCAACGCATAAATAAAAAAAAGCCGCATCCATTTTTATGGAGCGGCCTTATAGCACCCCCAGAGGGACTCGAACCCCCGACCCCTTACTCCGCAAGCAAGTGCTCTAATCCACTGAGCTATGGGGGCATGCATATTCATTATACTAGCATATCGGTCAGGCGGGGAGGGAGGGATTCGAACCCTCGGTAGAGGTTGTTGCCCCTACAGACGCTTAGCAGGCGCCCCCGTTCAACCACTCCGGCACCTCCCCGTATTCACCTTTTATTGGCGGAGGGAGAGGGATTCGAACCCCCGATGGGTTGCCCCATAGCTGTTTTCAAGACAGCCGCCTTAGTCCACTCGGCCATCCCTCCCGGCTCGTGTCTATCCCTTCCCGAGCGCACGAAATTCTACCATGTGGCTTAATACGTGTCAAAGACGATGGTTAGGATGCTGAAAAAATTGCTAATAAAAGAGTATGGCAGATATGGGGTCGCGCCTTCGCTGACACGCCATTTCTGCCCGCTTATAGCAAATTCTTTCTATTTTTCAAAGTTCTCCCGGGCTAGCCCATATCTGGTACTGCCCTAGCTTTCCATCTTGGCCATCGGCATAATAACTTTCTATCGCTTTGAGATTCGCGCTCTCGGCCAGCGCGGATAGCTCTTCGGCCGTGAAATAATGAACATACCGTAGACCATGCCCGCCGCGGCGCCAGTCTAAAAGGTAATCGCCTGGATCTATATCACCCGCTGCAAGGTTGATTGTTGACCAAGGTAGAATCCGGTCTCTAAGGCGCTTAGAAGCAAGAAAATTCCATGTTGAAAGGACAATCCGAGCTTGTGGAGAAAGCAGGGCCGCCATTTGCCGAACGGCGCGAAGGCGAATAGAGACTCCGGGGAGGTGATGAAGCACGGAAAAAGCGTAAATCCGATCAAACTGTCCTTCGAATGCGCTGCTCCAGGTTGGATCCGATAAATCACCTAGTACGAAACGAGCGGCCGGATGGTTAGATTTTTGATTGGCGATTTCAAGGAGATCAGGGCAGGAATCCATCCCGAGATAAGCGCCCTGATGCCCATGGGCGGAAAGAGCCCGCTCAAGTGACCCGTTGCCGCAGCCAAGATCTAATATTCGGGCATTGATGGGAGTATTTTCGATAGCACGCAGAACGCCGGGCTGAACCCGGGCTCGGGTGTCTGAAAATGGAAGCGCAAAGGTCTGGTAGAATTCATTATTAAGACGAAGCAGTTTCTTGACAACGTGATCTTGCATATGAGAATTATAAAGCCAAAGGATCAAAAGCGGGCCTGGAAAGAGGCTCGAAAATATACGCTTGAGCAAATGGCCTTGGCGGGCGAGATACTCGAAGACATTCGCGCCGGGACCGATGTTTCCAAGGCGGTGGCGAAACATCCAAAGCCAGAAGGTGGTTATCTCGGCAAACATGCTTTGGTGGCGGCTTATCGCGAACTCACGGAGAGTGGGGAATGGCAATTTGACCCGGCCTTGATGCAGCGTATCCGGATGAAGCCAGGCCGAACGCTATCAGGAGTAACAACCGTCACCGTGCTCACCAAACCCCATTCATGTCCTGGAGAGTGCATTTTTTGTCCGAATGAAGTGGGTATGCCAAAATCCTATCTGTCTGATGAGCCGGGCGCGATGCGAGCCGCGCATCATTTGTTCGATCCCTATGATCAAACCGCAGCTCGGATTAATGCACTGGAGGCTATTGGACATCCAACCGATAAAATCGAGCTCCTCATCCTGGGAGGAACCTGGAGCGCATATGGGGCAGAATACCAGGATTGGTTTGTGCAGCGATGCCTTGACGCCATGAATGGTTTTAATTCTGATTCGTTGGCTGAGGCTCAAACTGCTAATGAGAATGCCCGCCATCATAATGTGGGGATGGTGCTTGAGACTCGTCCGGATTGCATCAATCAAGCCGAGATTGAGCGTTTTCGTTCTCTAGGTGCCACAAAAGTTCAAATGGGAGCCCAGAGTCTTGACGATCACATTCTTGAACTCAATCGGCGGGGTCATACGGTTGAAGTCACACGCCAGGCAGTGCGACTACTAAGGGCGGCCGGCTTCAAGATTATGCTGCATTGGATGCCCAACTTGCTGGGAGCAACACTGGAATCCGACAGGGAGGACTTTGCCCATCTTTGGGATGATTTGGATTTACGCCCCGATGAACTCAAGATATATCCTTGCCAGTTGCTGCGGGGGACGATACTTTACAATTATTGGAAGCGCGGTGAATATGTTCCCTATACTACAGAAGAACTGATCGATTTAATTGCTGATATTAAGCCATTAATTCCCCGTTATTGCCGGGTTAACCGGGTTGTACGCGATATTCCATCGAATAATGTTGTTGCAGGAAACAAGCGAACCAGTCTTCGCCAGGACATACAGCGCGAATTGAAGTCGCGGAACAAAGCTTGCAATTGCATCCGCTGCCGGGAAATACGGGGCAGGGAGGTGAACCCTGAAGGGCTCCGTCTCAATGATCTGGTTTACACGGCCGGCGGCGCGGAAGAGCACTTCCTCTCATTTACTACGCCCGATGACTATCTAGTAGGCTATTTGCGACTCTCTTTGCCAGGAGCTTGCTCTCCTAAGACCGGCTTGACAGATTTACAAAGCGCCGCTCTTATACGAGAGGTTCATGTTTATGGACAATCGCTCCAGATGGGCGCTGAACAGAATGGTGCGGCTCAGCATATTGGGCTGGGCTCAAAGCTAATGGCACATGCTGAACAGTTAGCCCACGCCAATGGCTATCGAAAGATGGCGGTTATTGCCGCCTTAGGCACCCGTGGATATTATCGTCGGCTGGAATATGAACTGGGCGAGACATATATGCTGAAAGCTCTCGACCATTGCTGATACTCGCCTGGAGAATTGAAACGCAGCATTTGTCCACAATCGGATGCCGGATTTTGCCGTCCTATGCCAAAGGCTGTTTTGGGGATGAGGACGATTGTCCGAATCGAGTCCGTTGAAGGTTATCTTTACACTCAGATCTGAGGGCCAGCCAGGTGTTCTCCACTTCATCGGCGGAATCAAGCAAGATAAGATGTCCTGGGCAGCGGCAGTCGGAAGCGCCAAAACGTGGCGGCAGGCGGCGCCCGTTTTGGGACAGGATATCGGCCCAGGTGCATTCCCATCGCTGGCTTCCGGCCATACACCAAGCTTCCTCGATGCATCCAACCGATGTTAGATGATCGATATGCCAGTGAATACGTTTCTTGGAAGCTAGACGGAGATGGCGGCAGACGCGAGCGTTCAATCCGCCAGAGCCAAGCGCACTGCCCGCATATGCATAATAGCCTTGTGGAAAATCGATTGAACCGAGTCGACCAATCAGTAATTCCCTTGCAATGGGCAGGTTGATTATCAATACATAACTGCCAGGCAGTTTGGGAATGATTGGCGATGAGTGATTGATTTGCGAATGTACGGTTACCATACCAGATTACTTCCGGATTTCAAGTTGACCTCTGATCACTAGCCGCAAAAAGGGAAGGCAAAGATCCTCGATCCAACCTTCGAGCACATCATCGCTACGGGTAATTATCGAGTTAGCAACCGAAAATGGGGCTCTACTTGGATCCTTATCGGCTATGGTCCGGCCGGAAGGATGACGATCGCTCGAAGCTCATTGCGGGTGAGCCCGCATGGAAGTTGAAATATGGTCATCTTGCTCAGGTCTTGCGCCCATTTAGTTAACTGCTTTGGCGTGCAGTTTTACTTTCCCCGGGAATTCTTTTAAGGTCCAAGGTTTAATAGATTGAGGTTGAAAAGAATTCAACCAGTCAAAGGCGGTTAGATTTCTTCATCCAATTTTTCTTTAACAGATGCCAGCCGTAGTCGATCCGCACGATATGGAAAAGATTAATCGAAAAGTTCGCGAAGTTAAGATAAGTAATCGGCTTATTGGAAAAAGCCAGAATACCTTGCAGCTTGCTGTGGGGATGAATGGCAAACGGGAGTTTGGCGGCTGCCGCCATATATTGGCTTTTTCCTTGGAAGATGCCCCGCAGCTTGCTGCGGGGTTCTTCACTTTCACCGATCTCGCCAACTTTGCCTGGCGTATTTAAAACTCGCTCGCAAATGCGCATATCGGGGATGCCGGCCTGGGGAGATTTCCAGCCCTGCGGCCCATCGAGGAGAAGAATAGAAACATTCTCCCGCCGGCAAAAATCGTACAAGGCAGAAGCAAGATTGCCAGTTTGCCGTTTAGGCCTAGATCCGCCGCTTTGAAGATCTGTTGTTTTTAGCTGCCAAAAAAGCGATGCCAAAATCCTTATAGCTTTTTCGAGCAAGTTCGATCGAAAGCACATTCATGAATTGTTCTATATTTACCACTGTCAAAGCGAAAGGGCGGTATCGTCTAGAAGTATAACATCCATGAGTTCCAGAGCAATCTAGAGAAGAGCCGGCGGGCTTCTGCTACGATAAAACAGAAGCCGGGACTTTGCTCGCCGAAATCCCGCCGACAGCCATTGGAAGCAGCTCCACTTGAAGCTAGCTTTATTCGATTAGCCAGAATATAGATGGCCAGGGCCGTAGGCACTGCAGGGTAGTCCTGAGCGAATATTTAAACAAAACCTGCACCCGAAGGGGCAATATTCTGTAATGGGGGATGTCCCTAAAGGACCTCCCTAAAGGAATTTTGAGGGTTTTGTAATTTACCAGGCCAGCATAAAAGCGGCGCATTAAGGTCAATGAGCCGCTTTTTTTGGATTATCTGTAAGTCGGATATCTAGCCAGACAGATTGCTCATTTACCCGACTCCAGAGGGTATGATTCTATTGACTGGGCGAGAGAGCTGCCAGTTCCTCGGTAACAATCCGAACCACAAGTTGATCGAGCGAGAGCACGCTGTAATCGTCTACATGATGAGTTGTTTCATCCCCAGGTGCTCCTCCGGCGCCATAGGTTAAGAAAAGGAATTTTCCCGAAGTGATTTGCGCCAATTGACGGAAGATATATTCTCCCTGATCGTTAAGGCCGCTGGAAGCAATCGGGATGATCTTGATGCCTTTTTCAGCGGCGATGAAAACATCCTCAGCATAGTCATAATCATTGGCATAGTCGAGGTGCGGCGGCGCATCGGCTACTAGGAAGGTAAGGCTAACAGTATCTTCAATTCGCCATTCCGGCAGGTACAAGGCCTTATGGAGGCCTTCATTGAGGCTCTCGGGGTAATCGTCGCCGCCGTCGGCCTGTACTTTTCGGAGCTCTTCGGTGAAGGATTCCACATCAGATGTGAAATCAAAGGTCCGGCTGACGAAAACATCACTGCGGTCTCGATAAACGGTCATGCCAAAGCGCACATTCGGTTGTGAAGGCAGTTCGCTGATTTGCTCGGCAATTTGGATCATATTATCCTTAAGCTGCTGAATCTCATCCGACATACTGCCGGTTACGTCAATGAGGAACTCGATATCCAGGCGGATTGGCTTGGCTGTCGAGGGGGCATCCAGAATGAGCGAATGTTCGCGCTCTTCTCTGGAAATGTGATACTCTGTTGATTGATTTCCTTTTTCAACCATCACGAAGAATTCCTGCGTTTCGGGATTGGCGCTGGCCAGCGGGAAAAACAATGCTTCGCCATTAGCATGGGTATGCAGGGATGCAAGCTGATGTCCCCGATCGTCGGCAATGGTCAAATGAGCGCCGAGAACAGGCAGGCCATCTGAATTTGTCACTTGAAATTGATGCCGTTCGCTGATATCAATTTCGTGAACCGGGATACCCCAATCGGCAAAATGAAGCCGGTAAAGCAGGTAATCATCCCACTGTTCATTATCATCCACGCTGCCGGCGCGCAAGTTGCTGTTTTGATTGTTGGCCAGCCCCTTGCCTGGCGCGGTAGGGAGCGTGCCGGTTTCCCTATCGGACCCGGATAATTCTTCAACTGGCGGAGCGACCTCCTTGGCGGTGATCGATTCGTCAATGGAACCGGCT
>DAOVFE010000457.1 GCA_030673085.1 Anaerolineales bacterium
AACGCGCGGGTTGCAAGATCATTCCGTAGATTGTGTCGGCGAAGAGACCAATTTAGGCTGGGAAGGCACAAAGCCCCAAGCGGATATCCCTCCCATTCTATTTGCACTAGCTCTGCCAGGCTCATTGTTTCGATATTCTTCCCAAAATCAATCTCTTGCCAGCCGAATCCTCTAGTGAGCTCAACCGGGTATAGCCTCTGGCTAACACGCTGGCATGCATCACAAGGCGGCAGCTCGGGAGGTTCTTCAGCCGTTCCTCTTAGCTTTGCGCCAAGCTGGCACTGCGCCATTCCAGCCTGACATACAAAATAACGAACCGGCACTCCGGACAATCGGAGGCCCCAAGATGTCAATAGACTGAAAGCTGCATTTTGACTCAGCCTATCGATGCGGGTCGATGCATTAAAAAAGATCACTGGCCGATCAGTCGGCCGATTCTTACGCTCAAACGCTGATATTTGCTGATTAATTCGCCGCAAGCGATGATAGAGATTCTTAGCTTCGAACCATCGCCGAAGCCGAATCTGGCCAGAGCGGGCCTTCGAAACCAGCTTCATTATTCTGCTACCCTCCTGAACGACGAAGCTTATGCAGAGAAGGCAACTCACTCGGATACACTCGCTTTACACCATCTCCCAGTGCCAGCTCGGTTGCCCTAATGTACTTAACCAAACGAGCGAAACCGCCCGGCTCAACCGAAGCCGCCTGATCTGATCCCCACATTGCTCGATCGAGAGTAATATGACGCTCGACCAGACATGCTCCCAGCGAGACTGCAACTACCGACGGCACCAATCCAACCTCATGCCCAGAATAGCCAATCGGACAGGGAAAATGGTCTTTTAGCGTCTGAATCATACGTAGATTGAGTTCATCCAATTCGCAGGGGTATGAGCTGGTGCAGTGGGTAATAAGAAGATCCTTCACATCTAGGACTTCAACCGCCGCCTTTATTTGCTCTATGGTCGACATCCCGGTTGAGAGAATCACCGGACGGCCCATCTTACGTATATAACGCAGCAGATTGTGGTCGGTCAGCGATGCCGATGGAATTTTATACAGAACCGGATTATATTGCTCGAGGAAGTCGACCGATGGCTCGTCCCATACCGATGCCAGCCAGGTGATGCCTAAATCGCGGCAGTAACGATCGATCTCATTGTATTCCACCTCGCCAAACTCAACTCGCTTGCGATATTCCGAATAGGTGATATAGCCCCATGGCGTCTCGCGCATTTTACTGCGCTGCTCAGGCGGAACGCATAGTTCTGGCGTCCGTTTCTGAAACTTAACCGCATCCACGCCGGCTTTCCTTGCTGCATCGATAATTAGCTTGGCGATCCCAAGATCGCCATTGTGATTGATGCCAATCTCAGCCACAATATACGTCGGCTGACCATCTCCAATTAAACGATCTCCGATTTTAATCACCCTATCCATATCC
>DAOVFE010000015.1 GCA_030673085.1 Anaerolineales bacterium
CAATGAGGGCTGTCGCTAAAGGACATAGCTAAAAGAAATTTGAGGGTTTTGTCATTTACTAGCCTGTTGGTTTACCGCCGGGTGGTGCCGGCAGATGATGAGGAATTGTTGTTCCCCCCCCAATTATTAAAGGTGAGTCTAAGAGCTGATTTAATCCTTGTTAAGAATGGAACGCAACTCGATTTTTACTTCTTCAAACTCAGATAGAACGGGTCCAATCTTATCAACGGCCTGTTCTAATGCGCCCGATTTACCGATGGCTTCCATCTCTTCACATAGCTCAGATATCTGCTTAGCTCCGATCAGCGCGCTGTTGGATTTTAGCGTGTGAGCCATGCGCTCAAAGGTTTTGGCATCCCCACTTTCGAGTGCCTGCCGCAAATTTGCCAATAACTCAGGGGCATCTCTGAGGTAAGTTTCGAATAGATCCGCTACAAAAGCATCCCCCTCTTCGCCGAAAGCAGATCGGTAACTGTCTAAAGCGGTTGCATCGATTGGCATTCCTTTTTCTCCTTCCAGAAAATGGCTATTATATGCAAGTGTTGATCTGTTAAAAGAGGCGCTTTACTCCGAAACAAGCCGTTTTGTACCTTGCAGTGCATGGACAAATTCTTCTATTCGTACCGGTTTACTTACGTAGGCATCCATTCCGGCCGCCTGGAAACGTTCTCGATCTCCTTCTAGGGCATGGGCAGTCATGGCGACGATGCGGGGCTGTCGTTCCGCCGGCCATTTATTACGAATGCGACGGGTGGCCTCCTCGCCGCCCATTTCCGGCATTTGCACGTCCATGAGCACTAGATCGTAGGGCTGGCGTTCAATGGCGTCCAGCGCCTCAATCCCATTTGCAGCCAGATCCGCACGATATCCCATTCGTTTCAAGATGCTGAGAGCGACTTTTTGGTTGATGATATTATCTTCCACCAGCAAGATTTGCAAAGGATGTTTCTTAGACATTTCCGGATCGATGAGCAGCTTCTTCTCCGGTCTGGTCGCATGAACAGGTTCTTTAGCAAAGATGCCTATCAGAACATTGTACAAGTGTGATGGTTTAATCGGTTTGGGTAGAAAAGCCGCAAAATGCAGATCTTTCATGTCCTCTTTATGCTGCCCCAAAGAGGTGGACATGATCAGTGGGAGTGCTTCGGTATCGTGCAGTTTGCGGATTTCGGCGGCCAGCGCAAAGCCATCCATTTTAGGCATTTTCATATCCAGGATAGCAACATCAAAGATTTCGCCTGAACGAATTGATTTCAACGCCTCAGGTCCGGAAGCCAACGTGTATGCCTTCATTCCCCAATTCTCAACTTGCCGGGTCAAAAGCTTTCGGTTGGTGGCATTATCGTCGACAATGAGAACGCGTTTATCTTTTAATTGTGGCTGATTACCGCGGATGAAGAGCGGAGCCGTGATATCTGCGGCTTCGGCGGGAAAGCTGAATTGGAAATTGGATCCTTTTCCAACTTCGCTTTCCACCCACATAGCGCCGCCCATCATCTCAGTAATCTGGTTACTGATTGCCAGCCCCAGACCTGTGCCCCCATGCTTGCGGGTTGTCGAGGCATCGACCTGACTAAAAGATTGGAACAGTCGATTGAGATTCTCGGGAGCAATGCCGATGCCGGTATCTTTGACGCTGAATGTGAGTTCGTTCAGCTTGTCTTTTTTACGGTGACTGGTCACAGATACAATTATTTCGCCTTTGTCGGTGAATTTCACCGCGTTACTGAGCAGGTTCACCAGGATTTGACGTAGTCGGGTTATGTCCCCGATTATGGCCGCCGGTACCTGATCGTCGAAGACATATGCCAGATCCAAGTTCTTTTCAGATGCTTTGGCGGCGAGCAGGTCAACTGCAGATTCTACACATTCACGCAGATAGAAGGGCTGCTTCTCGAGCAGCATTTTGCCGGCTTCGATCTTGGAAAAATCGAGAATATCGTTAATAATCGATAAGAGAGCATCGCTGCTATTGCGAACAGTCTCTATAAAATCTTGCTGTTCGTCGGTAAGCGGGGTATCGAGCAGCAGGCCAGACATGCCGACGATGGCGTTGAGCGGTGTGCGAATTTCATGGCTCATATTGGCCAGGAATTCGGCTTTCGCTTGGGCGGCGAGCTCTGCGGCTGCTTTGGCTTCAAGGAGTTCTCGTTCAGACTGTTTGCGCTCGGTTTGGTGTTCGTTGGTTTCTATCCCCCCAATAATATTACCTTGAGAGTCGTGCAACAGGTCTGCATTCTTGAGAATCGTTAAAAGCTTGCCACCCTTTGTCCGAATAGTGCCTTCGCTCTCTAGGATAGGCTTGGGAGCATTCTCATCGAAGAGACCGCAATAATTGATACAAGGCTCGATTGCAAAAGTTGTGCAGGGTTTACCGATAATCTCATCTGCAGTATAACCAATAATTTCGGCGGCCTTATCATTCAGGCTGGTGATTTTTCCTTGGCAATCCAAAGTGAATATTGCGCTGGGCACCACTCTGTTTAACAATTCGGCGTGTTCCTTGGCTTCCAGCAGTTCTTCTTGCACTTGCTTGCGATCGGTGATGTCGCGCATAGCGATTAACAGAACTTTTTCATCCCCGATGGCGTGTATTTGTGAAGTAATTGCGACCGGGAAAAGTTCTCCATTTGCTCGGATATTGACGGTTTCGAATGTTTCATTGGACGCAGATGGCTCCTCCATTTGATCTGGAACCAGGGCAAAGTGGTCTGGCGGCACCAGGTCAGCCACGGTCAGAGCGCAGAGTTGGTCACGATCATAACCAAACATCTCACATGCACGCTCATTTACATCGAGGATATCGCCGGAAAGAGTTTCAACGAAAATGGCATCTCGGACCCCATCGAAAATACCCCGGAAGCGTTGTTCACTATGGCGAAGCTCCATTTCGGATCGTTTGCGATCGGTAATGTCGTTATAGAGAGCCAATACGCCAATTTGCTTACCTTCCACGATGATTGGCACTCCGTTGATCTCTACATCAACAATGCTTCCATCTTTTCTGTAGCGTTGGGCGGTGGCATGAACCGTGGCGCCATGGAGTGTTTTCTTGGTATAGCTTTCGGCTTCTGCTCGATTGTTGTTCTTTGTGATTAAGGAATCCAGATCATGGTCGATAACTTCATTCTGTGTATATCCAAACAGCTTATTAAAAGCCGGATTGCAGGAGATGATTCTGTTATCCAGACTCAGGGAAACAATTGCAATTGGGCTGTTGGCCACCAAGGCTTCGGTGAACTGCTTATTTCTCTGGATTTCAGCGGTTCGCTCCTCTACTCGCTGTTCCAGCGATTGGCGGATAGCATGCAGTTCACGATTGCTATTTGCCAGCTCGCGTTCATTCGTTTGTGCTTGCTGAAGCGCTGCATCTTTGCCTTTAATCAACAAATGGATCAGCAATGCAGATAGTATTAACATTATGCTAAATATAGCTAGTCTCCGAACCGGCGTCACGAGAGCGGAAGCCGATGGCAAGACGCCAAGAGAATCAGCATAAAACATCCCCAATACGGCGAGAATGCATAATGTGGCGAAGATCCAGGTTGCTTTTTTCCCGAGCAGCAATCCTGAAGTGAATACAACCAATACGAAGGCGTAGAGGCCGGGGCTATTAAGGCCGCCCGTGTAAAATACGCCTAGATAGGCGAGAATAAGCCAAAATGCGAAGACATAAATGTAACTGGCGAGTCTAACTCGACCACATCGCATCAGGGCCAATGCCAGGCATGACATTACAAGGATCGGCAAAAGAGAAGTCAGTGCATTACCCCGATCCGGGCTTGTGAATGTAAAGATAATTCCGAATATGGTACTTGTCCCCAAAGTGGTCAATAAGATGCTGTTAAGGACATGGGCTACTCGGTTTTTCTCTGGATCTTCGAATACTGGCGGAGATAGGAATTGCTTCAACCAGCTTATCATAAATTGATTTACCTTTTCTCAGTGGAATGGGAATATCTCTAAGTATATAATAACGGAAATATTGATTCGGTAATGTAAATTTAAGGTATAAAAGAAAAATCCATCAATAAAAGGGTATTCCTCTCCTGGAATGTAGTAAAAGGCTATCTATTATCCGTGTAATTTTTAGTCGTTTCCATCGAGGATTGCAATGAAAAAAGCCCAAATAAGAGAAAGGGTTTTTGCTAATGGTAGCTGCTTTTTTCAGTGGACTTATCGATTGGATAGGATTTACAGCCAGAGCTGGAAAATGATGCGGGATGCGGGTCTGATAAACCGCGCAAAATGGGATCGATATTTAATAAGGACAAAGATTACATATCATCTATTTACATTCGGTCAGGTTATAGCTTCGCTGAAAAAGCGGTATGAATCCGGTTGAGCGTAAATATCCGTTATGGGAAAAAGTCAGAATACCCCGCAGCTTGCTGTGGGGTTCTTCGGTTTTCAGTAATCTGAATAATTATTTTTGTATGTGCTCTATGCTGGTCTATAATTAAGCAGGTTTGTCGTAGAAATATTTCCCGCCCTATCAGGCACTTATCGGCATAAAAGAATTAAGGCCAAAGATCTATGTTTAGAGCGCAAAATGTAAGACGACATACAGCTAGTATCGGGAATGATATGGGTAAATAGTTTGGGGGCATTCAAGGAGAAGAGCCTTCGAAGCTTCTTCGAGAAAAACAATCAGAGTATATGGCAATATGATTTTTCTAATGGAGGAATGATCTTGGAGCGATGCTGCAACTGAAGCCAGCATTGAAATATCTCTGGCATCAGAGTTGAGTGAGAGCGACTTTGACCGCTACTGGCGATCGAGACTAGGAGTTGGCAAATGAGTGCGTTTAAACAGATACAAGATCAACTAAGAGTAGCGATACGGGAGGGGAATGAAGAACAGGCGACCATACTGGCACAACGTGCAGTTGAAATGGGCATCGATCCTTCCTTGATCTTCGATGAGTGCATTACGCCAGTACTTGCCCAGGCCGGCGATCAATTCGCGCGGCTTGAAATTTTTCTGCCTGAAGTATTGCTCGCCGCGGATGCAGCTAAGGCGATCTTTAAAGTGCTTGAGCCGGTCATTCAAGCAGATGAAGCCGTATCTGTCTCACTTGGCAAGGTCATTATTGGAACGGTATCCGGCGATGTGCATGAGATTGGTAAAAATATCGTCGGTATCATGCTTGAAGTAAATGGCTTCAGCGTCAAGGATTTGGGCCGTGATGTCCCAGTATCGGCGTTCTTGGACACTGCACGCGACTATCAGGCGGACATTATTGCCATGTCCAGCCTGTTGACCACATCGATGCCTTATATAAGAGACCTGGTGAATTTGATTAAGGATACCGGGGAAAACAAGCGTTTCAAGACATTAATTGGAGGCGGCCCGGTGACATCAGAATGGGCCGCCGCAATTGGCGCCGACGGCTACGGGAAGGATGCAACTGAGGCGGTGAAAGTAGCCAAGCAGATGGTCGGTGCCTGAGCGCCCGTTTAGCCAGGATATGTCTTGGTGAGGTCAGAGCCATAGAAAGATAAAAAGCTGATGATCTCGGGATAAGATATGTCCAGAGCATTATGCCTGAAGGAAACTCCCGATAATAGTTGTCCTTCAAAGATGCCTGGACTGAATAAGGAGTGAGTGACATGCGCAACGCAAGTCGTCTGATTGAGATCTTGGACCGAATGGAAAATGGGCCTGGCATAATTGAGAAGGACTTCGATAGTTTAATCATGAAGCGGATCCCTGAATTAGTTAATGAATTTGAGATTAAATTTTATGGCGAGAATTTTGTAAACACTGACGATGCTATGGCGGATCGCTGTTATGAGGCTGGACTTAAGCTGGCGGAGGAGGCGGGGGTTTATTGCGTATCCAATAACCGGCGGATGATATGGTCGCGTAGAGAAATTTTAGACACTATAAAATGGGCTCCGACATCGATCGTGATTGGAGCAGGGCGTGACGCACACAATGAATACCGTCGCGATCCAGAAGATCCTCGCCGGCCGACGATTATTTGCGGACCAATCGGGCAAACTATCCCCGAAGACCTGTTTCTACCGATTATGCAGAGCTATTTTCAAGAGCAAATTGCCGATACAGTCATTACCGGAACGATTGAAACGGTCTATGGACGTGAATGCCGCACTAAGTCGCCTTGGGAGATACTCAGCGGCTGGCATGAAGCCGAGCTTGCTCTTACGGCTGCTAAGCGAGCCGGGCGAGAGGGCATTGCCATTGGCTGTGTGGAAAATGCTAACAGCGATATCACCGAGCTATCGGCGACTTCCTATGGGGCATTTCGTCAAACAGATTGGCACCACATTGCCATGATTAGCGAGCTTAAAACCGACTATATGTTGCTCAACAAGCTGACCCACCTGACCAAGACCGACTGTATCCTTCATTCTTTTTATAACCCGATTTACGGCGGGTTGGCCGGCGGCGCCGAAGGACTAGCTGTCGTCACCGTGGCGGGGTTGATCATGTTGCAGATGATTTATATGACCACCACACACTCTCAGTGCCCGACTCATCCCTTCTTCTTGAGCAACACGGCGCCCCCTATCATCTGGAGCATTGGCCTTTCAGTTCAGGCCCTCAGCCGCAATACGCCATTCATGCTTGATGTACTCACATCGCCGGTTGGCGGTCCTTGCACTAAGACTGTGCTGTATGAATCGGCTGCCATCGCAACCACGGCAACGGTTTCGGGCGCTGCCCGGCTGATGGGCGTCCGCTCCACAGTCGGCAAATTCCGCGGCCATGCATCGGGATTGGAGGCGCGATTTAATGGCGAAGTCGGCTATGCAGCGGCTGGCATGAAGCGCGAGAAGGCCAATGAGATTGTAAAACAGATCGTGCCCAAGTATCTTAATCAATTGGATAAGGAGCCAAAGGGGAAGATTTTCCCTGAGGCTTACGACATGCATACGCTGCGACCCCGGCCAGAATGGCTAAAGATGTATGATGAGGCTAAGGAGGAGCTTTCTAAAATAGGATTAGCTTTAAAGTAGGAGGTAGACCTGGCATACGAGTTTGACTTTCTTGATGTTTAACTAATGAGGCGGGAATTCTCTCTAATTGCAGGAGTTGATATCGATGTTATCAGCGGGGGAGAATCCGAGGAGACAGGCCTATGCAATTTGAATATTTTCGCCCACAAAGTATGAATGAAGCCCTGCGGTTTTTAGCCGACCACAAGAAAGAGGCAATGATTCTGGCGGGAGGCACGGATGTAATCAACGGGCTTCGGACCGGCAAGCAAGCGGCCAAGTACCTGGTTGATATAGGCCACCTAGCTGATATGAAGGGAATTCATCCGGCGGATGATGGGCTTTTTATCGGCGCATTAGCCAAAGTGCGTGATATCGAACGCTCGCCGCTCTTAGTGGATGGGTGGAGAGTGATAGCGCAAGCAGCGGGAACTTTGGCTTCTGCGCAGATCCGCAACCTGGCGACGATCGGCGGTAACATCTGCAATGCATCGCCTTCAGCCGATATGGCTCCCGCTTTGCTGGTGCTTGATAGTATGGCCGAGATAGCGGGTATTGAAGAGCGCCATAGAGTTCCTCTTGATCAATTCTTCAAAGGCCCAGGCAAGACCATTTTGGCCCCTGGACAGATACTGATTGGATTTCATGTCGGCAGGCAATTACCAAACACTGCCGGATATTATATTAAGCGTGGCGTACGCCGGGCGATGGATTGCGCTATTGTGGGAGTTGCAGCGCTGGCCTCTACCTCAGATGGTCATTTATCTAAAGTGAGAATTGCTTTGGGTGCGGTGGCGCCTACGCCGTTTAGAGCCTATAAAGCTGAACAGTTCATCCTCGAGCAAGGGGACCTAGACCAAACGACGATCAGCAAGGCGGCCAGGATTGCGTCCGAAGCATGCCGGCCGATTGATGATGTTCGTTCTCGAGCGTGGTATCGCCGGCGGATGGTTGAGGTTGAAACGAACCGGGCGCTTGGCTGGGTGGCCAAGGAATTGAAATGGGGTGAAGGATGAAGCATGCAATTGAGCTAACAATCAATGGGAAATGCTATCAAATAGAAGTCGAGCCGGAGGAACGTCTCCTTGATGTGCTTCGTGATCGGCTGGGGTTAATCGGCGCAAAGGAAGGCTGCAGCACCGGCGATTGTGGCGCCTGCACAGTATTGATGAATGGCCAGGCAGTCACGTCGTGTATGATCCTGGCAGTTGCGGTTGACGGCGCCGATATTACTACGATCGAAGGATTGGAAAAGGACGGCGAAATCCACCCATTGCAAAAGGCCTTTATTGAGGAAGGAGCTGTGCAGTGTGGTTATTGTACGCCGGGAATGATTCTCTCGGCATTGGCTTTATTGAAGGAAAACCCCGAACCTTCCGATGACGAGATTCGCCGGGCGTTGGCAGGTAATCTCTGCCGCTGCACCGGTTATACTCGTATCATTGCCGCGGTTAAAGCTGGAGCAGAAAGGATGAAAAATCATGGATGACCAGAAAGCCTATGCGATTGTTGGCCATTCAATGCTCCGTCCCGATGCGAGGGAGAAGGTTCGAGGGCGTGCAGTCTACGTGGCGGACTTTCGCTTGCCTGGAATGCTGTTCGCCAGGGTCTTATGGAGCGATCGGCCGCATGCACGAATCCTGCATATTGATACTCGCCAGGCGCTGGATCTGCCTGGCGTCTACACGGTTGTTACTGCGGATGATGCGCCAAATACTCGCTATGGTGTCTATCTGAAAGATCAGTTGATCTTTGCTCGCGGGAAGGTGCGGCATATTGGTGAGCCGGTTGCTGCTGTTGCTGCCGAGAGCGAAGCTATTGCGGAAAAGGCTATCGAGAAGATCGTCGTGCAGTATGAAGAATTGCCGGCGATTTTTGAGCCCATCGAAGCAATGAAGCCCGGCGCGCCGTTGATTCATCCAGATCTCGAAAGCTATGAAGCTACCTATCCAAAGATCGTTAAGGGAAATGTCTGTTTGTATACCCGATTGAGTATGGGTGATACGGAAAAAGGCTTTGAAGATGCTGATTACGTGTTTGAAGACACCTTCAAGACTCAGCCTATGTATCAGGGATATCTTGAACCGCGCGGAGCTGTCGCCAGCTTTGATTTTAACGACAAGCTTACCGTATGGACTAGCAATCAGCAAATACTAGTCTGCCAGGCAGAGCTTGCGACTGCGTTGGAGATGCCGATGACCCAGGTGCGGGTGATTGGCACGGCCATAGGCGGAGCTTTTGGAGGCAAACTGAAGACTAGCGTTGAGCCAATTGCGGCACTTCTGGCGAAGAAGAGCGGCAGGCCAGTCAGGCTCGTTCTGACCCGCGAAGAGGACTTCATCGCAAGTCGGGCCCGGGCACCTTATATTCTGAGGTTAAAGACTGGTGTTAAAGCCAATGGAAAGATAACGGCGAAGAGCGTTGAGTTGATTGCGGATTGCGGCGGCTATAGCGATCATGTTGTGGGCACCATGGGTCTGGCAGTTTCTTTTTCCCAGGGACCATACAAAATTCCCAATGCCGAAGCCAAGGGCTACTGTGTATACACCAACAACCCAAATTACAGTTGCATGCGCGCTTATGGCGTCCATCAGATGTGTTTTGCAACCGAATCCCAAATGGACATCATCGCCAGCAAAATAGGAATGGACCCGGCCGAATTCCGGCGAAGGAACCTGGCAGAGGATGGCGATGTTCTGGTGACCACACAGCCGTTACGCTCGGTGACAGTTGATCAGACGATGGCCCAGGTTCTTAAGGCTTGCCACTGGGAGGAAAAGCGTAAAGCGAGCAAACAGCGAGGTGTTAAGAATTTCTATGGGATTGGCATGGCAAACACCATCCTTAATATGGGTTTATTATCATCTGCGGCTATTGTTAAGATTAATGAGGATGGAACTGCAAGCGTCCTGACTGGGGCGGTTGATCTTGGGACGGGTAATCATACTGCGTTAGCTCAGATCGCGGCAGAAGAACTCGGCATGAAGCCGAATGATGTGAACATAGCGGCGGTTGATTCAGACAGCTCGCCTTATGATCTGGGACAGATCGCCAGCCGGACTATTTTTGATTGCGGTAATGCCATCAAACTGGCGGCAAACGATGCCAGACGTCAGCTATTTGCTACAGCCGATGAAGTGCTTGGCGCCGAAGGTCGTGAGCTTAGAGCAAGCGAGGGCAACGTCTACGTCAGGGATGAACCAGATAAGAAGATCTCAATTCGAGATCTTATGGGATACCGGCTCTACTTCAAGGGAGGACCTATCATCGGGAGGGCAGGTTGGCTAGGAAAACCCGGCTTCGATCATCTAGTTGGCGAGGGCTACCCTCAGCCTCCATCAGTGACCTTTGTCTTCGGCACCCATGTCGCCGAGGTGGAAGTAGACGTCGGAACGGGGCAGGTTAAGGTTGAGCGAATCACAGCGGCCCACGATGTGGGCAGGGCCATTAATCCGCTGGGTGTCGCGGCGCAAATTGAAGGCGGCGTGGTACAGGGAATGGGCTATGCGCTATACGAAGAGATGCAGATACATGAGGGTGTCGTCCAAAACCCTGATTTTCTAAACTATCGCATGCCAACTATTTTGGACGCGCCGGAGATTGTTCCCATCATCCTCGAAATTCCCGAGGAATATGGCCCGTTTGGGGCGAAAGGGATTGGCGAACCAACGAATATGGGGCCTCCACCTGCCATCGCTAATGCCATCTACAATGCGGTGGGAGTGCGAGTGAAAGAGCTCCCCATCACGCCAGAACGATTATTGCATGCACTCGATGATAAGAAGACGAGGGAAGCCTGAGCGGCTTGCATTGAGCCATCGAATGTGTTCATTCAATGTGGTAGGGAAACTGCGCTGGAAGAATTCATATGTCACGGGATTGCCAGGCATATCTGCCTTACTTGTGTGTTCGATGGAATACTGTAGAGGAACAGGCGGAAGGGTTGTAATCCGCAGCGACATTGTCTCAAGAGCCGCGCCTGGATGATTGTCGAATAGCTTTTTTCAACACCGGTATGATTCTGTATTGGCGGTTCGCGATAATTGCCATGCCATAATGAAGCCTACGTTGCAAACTTACGGATCAGGGTTTTGCGTTGGTAATTAATCTAACCGTAGGGATACAATAACAGCCTATATCGCGGATGGATAGGCTATCAAGTAAAGCTTGAAAGGCCAATTTAAAGCGATTCTAGCGGTAGATATCCTAAATCTTTAATTTTATCGTTGGAGTTTCTTTGCTGCAGCAAGATCAATCGGCGCCGTGAATCATAGCACTGACCTATATAGCGGCCTCCGGATGAGCGTAAGATAATAGTCTTATAGATTCCTTAGGGGATCAAAGGTAAGAACAGGAGGGGATAGATCAATGAGTAAGATTCTTATTCGATCGGGCAAACTCATTACCGCGAGTGATATCGTTGAAGCCGATATTCTGATCGAAGGTGAACAGATCGCCGAAGTAGGAAAGGGGCTTAAAGCATCTGATGCCGAAGTGATTGATGCTTCCGGCAAGCTGGTCATGCCCGGAGGGATTGACCCGCACGTTCACCTGGATTTGCCCATGTTTGATACCGTGTCTTCGGACGATCACTATACCGGCGGGAAAGCGGCAGCTTTTGGCGGAACGACGACGGTGATGGACTTCATTAACCAACCAGATGAAGGTTCATTCCAATCCAATCTTGATGCATGGCATGCTAAGGCAGAAAAAGCGTCGATCGACTATGCCTTTCACATGAATGTTACACGCATTGATGATGATATCTTGGCTGAGATCCCTCGCTTGGTGGATGAAGGGATTACCACGGTCAAGATGTTTACCGCTTACAATGGGCGATTGCGCCTACAGGATGGCGAGATATTTAAAGTGATGCGCGTTGCCGCCGAACACGGCATGCTGCCGATGGTGCATGCCGAGAATGGCGATGTGATCGATATCCTGGTAAAGGAAGCCTTGGTCGCCGGCCATACCGCTCCTGAATGGCACGCGCTAACCCGGCCCGCCCAAGGGGCTGCGGATGCAGTATTACGGACAGCCATGCTGGCGGCGCAAGCCGGCTCAGCCGTATACATTGTCCATTTGAATACTGCCGGCGGATTGGATCAAATTCGTTACGCCCGGGGCCGCGGCTTGCCGGTGATGGCGGAAACCTGCCCACCCTACTTGTTCTTCTCGATAGACGATTTGCGCGGGCCGGACGGTGCAAAATGGATTTGCTCACCGCCGATGCGCGCTAAAAGTGACAATGTTGCATTATGGGGAGGTCTGGAGGATGGCAGTATTCAGACGTTGGGAACCGATCATTGCCCATTCTATTTCGATGGCAGCAGGCCGATTGAGTATGAAGGCGAGATGATAGCCATTCCCGGGAAGGAATTGGGGAAAGATGATTTTACCAAGATCCCCAATGGATTGCCCGGGGTAGGTGATCGTTTGCCAGTCATGTGGTCTCAGTCAGTCGGTAAAGGACTGATCACGCCAACTCAATTTGTGGCTTTGACGTCCACAAATGTAGCAAAGATTTTTGGGTTATACCCGCGCAAAGGATGCTTGATGCCCGGTGCAGATGCGGATATTGCCATCTGGGATCCGGACCGCGAGCTGACTTATGGGCTGGCATATTCTCATCATCGGACCGACTACAATCTGTATGAAGGATGGAAGTTAAAGGGGTTCCCCCAAAAAGTTTTTCTGCGTGGCCATTTGATTGTTGATGGAGATCAGTGGCTTGGGCGACGCGGAATGGGGAAATATTTAAGATGCCAGCCAGGGGCGGAGGTCCTTTAATTCCAAATAATCTTTTAGGCCGTATTGGAAGATATGAATTGCCGCGATTTGAGTCTTTGCCGGATGATTAATAATGCTAGCGGCATGTAATTGAATATCTTCGATGATTGCACTGAAAAAAGCCCAAATGCGAGATAGGCATTTTCCTACTGATGGGTGCTTTTTTCAGTGGACTCTTCAATCAATCTCAACAAACTGGAGAGAGGGTTGAAGAAGAGGAAACATATTTGCCCGTATAAGAGTGTCCATTTCGGCAAGTGAAGAACCCCGCAGCTTGCAGCGGAGTTCTTCTAAGGAAAAAGCCATAAGTGAAGAAGGGGCTGTCCCAAAAGGCGGGTCGGTAGAGAGCTGGCCCAATTGCACTGAGTAAATTAGTCGCGAAGTGGGGAGTTTATGCTTGATTATTACAGAATCTGGCTCATTGATGGGGATGATAATCGCGATTTT
>DAOVFE010000026.1 GCA_030673085.1 Anaerolineales bacterium
GCTGCGGAGTTCTTCTAAGGAAAAAGCCATAATGGGGGCAGTTGCTCCCAAACCCGCACTTTCTACTCATCCCCACAGCAAGTTGTTGGGTTTCCTGGCTTTTTCCCATGATTCCTATCTTTTTCAACACTCTCTTACTTGCAGCCTGAATTATGCCGGATTTACAGCTTACGAACAAGATAGAAACTATATGTACCCTCGTTAGAGAATGGCTCTTCGTAATAACGCCTTACCAGATGATCGGTTAAGAATAGATTCCAGCGTTTGGGTGCAAGAATCCAGCGTTTGGTTAACCAACGGGCTACGACGCATGGAACCCCAAAGTAATGCCCCCATTCAAGCATTCCCAGCGCGGCAGGCGAAAAATATCGCCGGGTTTTTTCAACCGTAAAACCTGCCCTCTCCAGCATATTAGCCCAGCCATCTTCATATTCCATATTGATTGTCCGAGTCACCTTCATGAACCAGTCGGTATAGACCTGAGCCAATTGATCAAGACCGATTCGCCGAAGGCATCGTGGAATGCTTAATTCAGACCGGTACCCCGGATTAGGTACCGTAAAAGCCATTGGCGCCCCCGGACGAAGCACCCGGCCGACATCTTGAAGGACCTTATCAAGATGAGGTATATGCTCCAAGACCGAATTGCTCACCGCGCTGGCAAAGTAGCCATCCGGAAACGGCAAATCAGCGCCATCTGCCTGTACCAGCGACCGGTATCCGCCATGCTTTCGGGCTTCCCGCATAACACCAAATGAAGGATCTATCCCCACATCGAGCGGCTGGTCATAGGTTACCGAAGCGAACTGACCATCGCCGGAACCAATATCGAGAACGGGTCCCGGAAGATCGACAGCATGCATCAGTCGTGCCTCTATCGAGCGTAAAGTGCCACGAAAATAAGGAAGCGCGGTTAGTTGCGGCCAGAGGAAGTCCTTAGCCATTGTCGTCTTCCTTTGCCTTCTTCGCCAGCAGGTCTTCAAATAACCGCTCATATCGTTCAGCTGTAGCTTGAGGCGAGAACATGCCAGCAATTTGAGCCGAATCCTTCTGATACTTATCCGGCTCTTTCAATATCCTAAGCATCTCATTAGCCAGCGCCTGCGAATTACGGATCGGAGCAATCCGGCCCATTCCGGTTGTTAGAATCGGCTGGCGAACTCCTGGAAGATCAGAAGCCACAACTGGCACACCACAAATCATCGACTCGATTTGAACCAGACCAAAGCTCTCCGTGCTATTAACGCTTGGCAAAACGGTTAAATCGCATGCGCGATAAAAAGCCGTCATCTCCGCAGGATTAAGCACACCAAGGAACGTCCATTTTCCGCGATATCGATCGAGCCACGGCTGAAGCCGGTGTGCATACTCGGCTTCGCCAAGTACATTCTTGTATTGCCCGGCAAAGAGCACCTGCGCATCAGGGTATTCCTTTAATATCAACCCAAATGCCTCTGCCAGATATTCGACCCCCTTTTCAGTTGCGAGCCGCGCAGCCATTCCAATAGCCGGGCTTTTACCCTTGAGATAGCGTTGCTTGAAATCCTCGACATCTCGATCATCAATACTGCTGACATCGACAGGGGGGGGAATTACATGCAGCTTACCAAGATAGCTCGATAGAAATGGCGAATGGATGGCATAATCCTTAGTATACGCAACCACAGCATCCGAAAAAGCCGCTGCAATTCGATTGGCGATATGGATCACTTGGTTTACTAAATAATTAAAGGGCCCGCTGGGCATGCGCAGATCGCAGTGATAGGTTAACACCGCCGGTTTGCCAGAGACGCGAGCCCGGAAAGCAATCCCCGCCGCATCAAATTGCGGCAAATGGATGCTCAGTACATCATGCGCTTTGACCTCACGAGTGGCTTCATATCCGATTGTCGGCATAATTACGCCCTTGCTTACCCGGAAAAGCACCGGAACCCGCAAGACTCGGACGCCATCAATCGGTTCTTCTCGAGGAAGTCGTCGATCGTATTGAGAGGTTAATATCGTCACTGTATGGCCACGATTGGCCAGTGCCCGTGCAAGGCGTTCAACATAGATTGTCAGCCCGGAAACATGCGGCCGGTAATAAGTGAGGACAATTAAAATCTTCATAAGTTTGTAATCGTTTGCTTTTGAGGCATTAATTCTCTCGCTTTTGCCGCCAGACCGGCGATAGTTTCTCCTTCACTTGTCAGCCCGGCAGCGCCCAAAAACGCCGTAATCGCTAATTGAACCATATGTCCCAGGACGGCAATGCTTAGCGCAGTTTCTTGGCTATAACCAAATATCATTAAGCCTGTGACAGCCGATAGCTCATATACGCCAACCGCCCCTGGCATAGATGGGACAGCAGCTCCAAAGGCAATGATTCCCGAGACGAATAGCCAAACAATCCAGTTCGATTCTAGACCGAACATCCGAATCGTCATAGCCAGACTAAGCCATGCAGTCAACCATGCCATCAAGCTCCAAAAAGCCGCCTGCCCTAATAGGGTTGGCTTCTGGAAAAGCTCAAGTCCCTCAAAAAATTCGCCAATGGTATCGACCAACTTCCATAATCCGCCCTTCGGCAACCGGGCAAGTATCGCTTGAATCTTGTCTCTCTTATAGGCGATGACCAAAAAGATCGCCAACGCGGCAACCAGCACTGCGGTAATCCCGAAAGCCACATTGTTGGCCCATTGAGGGTTAATTATCCATGGAAGCGCGATCAATAGTCCAATCAGGCAAACCACTGCATCAACGAATCGCTCAGCTACAACCGCTGCCAGGGCATGGCCTGAGCTAATTTGACCTTCGCGACTGATTAAATACGCCCGCGCAAGTTCACCTAGACGAAATGGCAATACAGTATTTAGCAAGTACCCTTCATTGAGGGCCTTGAACGACTGCCTCAGCGAAACCTGCTCGTCCATCAGTACCTGCCAACTGCGTGCGCGTGTTGCCAAGCCAAGTATTACCAGAATGACAATCGGAATTAAATAGAGGTAATTCGCATCTGCCAGTACATTAATCATTCGGGCAGGCTGTACGCCCCAGAAGGCAATTATCAGCGCGATTGAACTTACCAGGATCCCCAAGCCCCAATTTCGCTTTTTTCTCACCCGGCCTCCATGCTTACATTCAAATCGTTTCGCGCCATTCCGAGGGTGTTGAAAAACATATTTGCCCATAAAAGAGTGTGGTATATGTGGGGTGTGTGGGCTTTGCCCACACACCCCACATATGCCATTCCCTACCTCGCATTTTATCCTTTTTCAGCTCAGTCATCTATTCATCAAGCCAAGAGCGCCGCACTTTATTAAGGGCATTCTAGCTTTTCCCCATAAATAGCACATAGGATTTATGGCAAATATAGCAGGATCTTTCTATTCTACTGAGTGATGTTTTTTAACTGTCAATCGTTATCCTTCAGCTTATTCATGGCTCAGTCGTTCAACTCAAGAAAAGAGCTGTGTATTTTCCTTCACCCATTCATATAGACGACCAACACCTTCGCGCACACCCACTTCAGGTTCCCAATCCAGCTCCCGGCGAGCCTTCGAGATATTTGAGATATAGACCTTTTGATCTCCCGGCCGCCAGTCATCCTGTACCGTCTCAATTTCCCTACCGGCCAGTTCACTTAAAAGAGGGCCAAACTCGCGCCAAACTGAAATGCTGTTCTGCGGTCCACCGCCCATGTTATAAACTTGCCCCTGTGTTTTTTCTGAATGACGTACCGCCCGCAGCATCGCTTCGATTAGATCATCTACATAGAGAACGTCGCGAACTTGCTTGCCATCGCCACAAATCGTAATAGGCCAGTTTAGGACGGCTGCGATTACAAACCAGGCCAGCCAGCCTTGATCCTCAATTCCAAATTGACGCATGCCATAAATGCAGGAATTGCGAAATACGACCGTTCTCAAACCGTAAATTCGAGCATAATCCCGCATATATTGATCCGCCGCACCCTTAGAGCAGCCATAAGGAGAATAGAAATCCAAAGGAGTCGCTTCATCAACCCCCTGAGATAGGCTTTGATAACGGTATCGGCTCTCTTCCTCCACCACTCCCAGGGATGAGAGCGCTCCATAGACTTTATTGGTTGAGGTATAGAGGATCACGGGATTAATATCAAGTTCACGCACCGCTTCGAGTACATTCAATGTCCCAAAGGCATTCACTTCAAAGTCAAGGCGAGGATCCATCACAGAAGTCGTGACGGCAACCTGGGCTGCAAAATGAAAGATCGCATCAATTGCTTTATGTTCTGCCAACGCTTCTCGAAGCGCCTCATAATCGCGCACATCTACCTGATGGAAAGCAAAGGAACCATGACGCTTCTTAAGCCAGGTCAGGTTCTTCTCACTTCCCTTCCGGGAAAGGTTATCGACAATAATCACCTCATTCCCCTCGGCTAAAAGGCGATTCGCAGTATTAGAACCAATAAAACCGGCGCCCCCGGTAATCAGCACTTTCATTCTAGTCCTCCATAATCCTTTCTACGGGCAGCCATTTGACCCTGCACTCAATCCTCACCAATGCGCAGCACAGCCATAAAAGCGTTTTGTGGAATTTCGACACTGCCGATCCTTTTCATGCGCTTCTTGCCACGCTTCTGCTTTTCCAGTAATTTCCGCTTTCGGCTGACATCGCCGCCATAGCATTTAGCCAAGACATCCTTGCGAAGCGGTTTCACATTGGCCCGCGAGATTACCCGGCCATTAGCCACAGCTTGAATCGCTACTGCAAACAGTTGGCGCGGGATCAACCTTTTCAACTTAGAGACCAGTTTCTGTCCTTTATGATAGGCCGCATTGCGGTGCACAATCAGCGCTAACGCATCGACCGGTTCTCCATTTACATGGATTTCTAATTTAACAAGATCATCCGGCCGATATTCTTGGAATTGATAATCAAGCGAGGCATAACCACGGGTGCAAGATTTTAGCTGATCGTAGAAATCTATAATAATTTCAGATAGGGGTATATCAAAATGCAATACCACCCGGTCTGGAGCCGGGTATTCTTGTTCGATGAATTCACCTCGCCGCTTTGTTACCAGTTCCATCACAGAGCCATAATATGTATCGGGTGTGAAAATTTGAATATGCATCCACGGCTCACGTATTTCCTCAACCAATGAAGGATCCGGCAACTTGGAAGGCGAATCAATTTCAACTATCCCTCCTTCTCGCAACAATACCTCATATTCAACTGAAGGAGCGGTCGCAATTATATTGACTTCATGTTCGCGCTCGAGCCGTTCTTGGACAATTTCCATGTGGAACATCCCCAAGAAACCACAGCGAAAGCCGAAACCTATCGCCTGCGATGTTTCCGGCTGGAAAAGCAATGCAGCATCATTGAGCTGTAGCTTGTCAAGTGCATCTTTAAGATCGGCGTAATCCTCGCTCTCAACCGGAAAGAAGCTGGCGAAGACCATTGGTTTGGGATGTAGGTAACCGGGCAATGGCTCATTTGCCGGTCGGATGACACTCGTGAAGGTATCGCCAACTCGGCATTCCATGACGGATTTAAGACCAGTTGCAATGTAGCCGACTTCGCCTGCCTCCAGTTTGTCACATGGCTCTAATTCGGGTGAAAAGATGCCAATTTCGATCGGTTTGACAACTGTATCAGTTGTCATGAGCTTCAATTCATCATCGCTTTGTAAATATCCATCAAAAACTCGTATATAGGCAACCACGCCTTTGAATGAATCATAATGAGTATCAAAAATTAACGCTCGAATCGGTGCATCATTATTAGCCGAAGGCGGATGCACTTTTTCAACAATGACCTCAAGAATTGATTCGATATTGGTCCCATGTTTGGCCGAAATTCGGATGATCTCTTCCGGAGGAGTTCCCAATAGCCCTTCAATCTCCTTTGCCACTTCAGCCGGTCGAGCCGATGGAAGATCGATCTTGTTAATAACCGGAATGATTTCTAGGTCGGCTGCAAGCGCCAGATACAGATTTGCCAGCGTTTGCGCCTGTATTCCCTGGCTTGCATCCACCACTAAAATCGCGCCTTCACAAGCGGCCAGCGCTCGTTTGACTTCATAGCCAAAGTCAACGTGTCCGGGAGTATCGATCAAATTGAGCACATATTCCTGGCCATCATTTGCCTGATATCTCATCCGAACTGCAGAATCTTTGATCGTAACTCCCTTTTCGCGCTCAAGCTCCATGCTGTCTAGAACCTGATCCTTCATATTCCGCTCCGGAATAGTATTAGTGAGCTGGAGCAGACGATCGGCCAGGGTTGATTTGCCATGGTCAATATGAGCGATTATGCAGAAGTTGCGAATGAATTTTTGTTCCATCTTGTTCTCATAATTCAAAACACGGGAGAAAATTCTCCCGTTAGCGAAGTATACTCGAGTCGGCCCTATTTCGACAGAGAGACATGCTGACAAGGGATATACTTATAGCCCGGCGTCTTATTATTTATCTCGAAAAAACTCCAATAATTCCCGGCGTTCCGGCTAAATACATTTGAACAGCTATTAATATAGAATCTACGCCAATCCGAAGAGATCATAGTCCTCTTTTATGCCAGCCACGATCTCTAATCGGGGAAAAGCTCACTCAACCTGCCCTCGCCAATTGCCGGCTCAACTCCCTTCCTACACCAAATCAAGAACTCAATATTCCCCTTAGGACCTCGCAGCGGGGATGGAATCAATCCCAGTGCGCCCAATCCAACCTGCGCTAGAAAAACAAGAATCCCTTCGAGCACACGACGATGTACAGCAGGGTCACGAACTACCCCCCCTTTGCCTACTAACTCCCTTCCGGCTTCGAACTGGGGCTTTATAAGCACAATAAGCTCCCCATGTGGTCGGAGCCAATCGATCACGCGGGGCATAAGAAGGCGAACAGAGATAAATGAAGCATCCATCGTGGCAAAATCAATCGGCTCTGGCAATGACTCAAGATTGCGTGCATTGGTTCGCTCCATCACGATAACCCGCGGGTTATTACGCAGCCGCCAGTGTAAGATTCCATGCCCTACGTCAATCGCATAAACCCGGCGAGCGCCATTTTGCAATAAACAGTCGGTAAATCCGCCGGTTGAAGCGCCGACATCGGCACAGATGAGATCTTCAACCGAAATCGGAAACGTCTTAAAAGCTGCAGCGAGCTTTTCCCCCCCACGCGATACGAAACGGGACCTCTTACGAATTTCAATCTTTGCGCCTGTTGATATTTGTCGTGAAGACTTAAACACAGTCTGGCCATCGACGAGTATTTGACCGGCCATAACCAGACGCTGAGCCATTGAACGGCTCTTCACTAATCCGCGCTCAACCAACAATAAGTCAATTCTCTTCTTCTTTGACACGCTTAGATTCTACCCTACTTGCCGACCTTTCGAGATTATGATGCCCATGAAGCCCGAACTACTCCAGGCTGTATATAAATAGTCAGTTCTGTAGCGGCAGGTTGGTAATCCGCTTGTACTTCTACGAATGGCAAGCCTGTTGCAATGGATTGCCAATTCGCCGGTACTTCAATTTATCATGTACGATTATGCAGGCGATCCGTCTTTTATCCGATTTTTATATCTCATCCTTCTTGCTTTGAATTCGTGTTCTTGATATTATCCTCGCTATGCTGATAGCACTGATTAAAAGTCTAAGGCCCCGCCAATGGGCAAAAAACATCTTCATCTTCGCTGCGCTAATTTTTGACCGTCAGCTATTCAATGCCGGCCCTTTAGTAAAGACAATTGCCGGTTTCTTTTTACTATGTCTGGCTTCCAGCACCGTATATCTCATTAATGATCTTGCAGATATAGAAAGGGACCGCCTACATCCAATCAAATGTAAACGCCCGATAGCTTCAGGTAAACTCCCGATCCGAGTTGCCCAAGTTGCGGCTGTCTCTTTCAGCATTCTTGCCCTCCTCTTGAGTTTTTGCTTGGGGCGCGCGTTTGGAATAATTATCCTCGTTTACATCGTCCAGAATCTGCTTTATTCCTTCTGGCTTAAGCACATTCCAATTATCGACGTAT
Source organism: Anaerolineales bacterium (assembly GCA_030673085.1). Lineage (GTDB taxonomy): Bacteria > Chloroflexota > Anaerolineae > Anaerolineales > E44-bin32 > JAFGNH01. The sequence continues at coordinate 8,008 of DAOVFE010000026.1, forward strand.
TCATGATCGCCGCTGGCTTTTTGTTGCGGGTTGCCGCTGGCGTAAGTCTTATTACTGTAGAACGCTTTTCGCCTTGGCTTTACTCCTGCACCACGCTGCTCGCTCTCTTTATCGGCTTTGGAAAACGCCGGGCGGAAATCAAGCTCCTGGCCAATAACGCCAACCAACACCGCCGGGTGCTGGATGGCTATAGCGTTCAATTTCTTGATCATTTGATCGTGATTGTCTCTGCTACAGCCATTATGGCCTATTCCCTCTATACATTCTCGGCCGAGAACTTGCCTGCCAATCACCTCATGATGCTTACCATCCCCATCGTCATTTATGGCATCTTCCGCTATCTATATCTCATTAACATCGAGGATGCCGGCGGCGCTCCAGAGGAAATTGTGCTTACCGATTGGCCGCTATTGGCAACCATCTTCTGCTTTGGCTTGACATCTGTTGCCATCCTCTATTTCTTCTCATGACTATTGCTCAAGCTCCGGGAAAAGTCATACTTTTCGGCGAACATGCCGTAGTATATGGACGGCCAGCAATTGCCATCCCTGTTCAACAAGTTTGCGCAACCGCAGAAATCAGCCAGCTCCCAAACGCACCCAGCGGACAAGTGTTTATTCAAGCCGATGATATCGCCCTCGTAAAGTGGTTGCATGAAATGAATCCGGATCATCCACTCGCCCGGATAATTAACCTTACCCTCCAAGAGATCGACATAAGCAATTTCCTGCCTTTAAAGGTAAAGATCACCTCTTCGATTCCAATTGCCGCCGGGCTGGGTTCAAGTGCAGCCATATCAGTGTCCATTGCGCGTGCGCTTACCCAACACCTTGGGCGGCCGCTCTCACCAGAACAAGTTTCATCTCTAGCATTCGAGGTTGAAAAACTGCACCACGGAACCCCTTCCGGCATCGATAATACAGTCGTGGCTTATAATCGACCGGTATATTTCGTCCGAGGGAATCCTCCAGAATGCTTCTCCATCGGAGCCCCTTTCACTTTACTCATCGCCGATAGCGGCCAAGCCTCGCCCACATCCATTGCTGTCAGCAAGGTTCGTCAGCAATGGGAAAGCGATCCTGAAGGCTGTGAACAATTATTTGATTCCATTGGCGAAATCGCCGATCATGCCCGCGGCTTAATCAAAGCAGGAAAAATCTCTCAGCTTGGACCCTTAATGAATAAGAACCAGGAATGTCTCGATGCACTCGGCGTTTCATCTGATCTCCTAGATCGACTCATCCAGACCGCGCTCCAGGCCGGCGCTTTCGGCGCCAAGCTGTCGGGGGCAGGACTTGGTGGTAATATGATTGCATTGGTTAATGCCGATTGCGCCGCAGATGTCCAATCCGCACTTGCCCGCGCCGGCGCCACACGCCGTATTCGAACCGAGGCTAAAACGTGATCTTCCTTAAGCTAGGTGGCTCGCTCATTACGGATAAAAAACAGACCGAAACTGCCCAATACTCAATAATCGAGCGACTGGCATTCGAGATTGCTCGGGCCTGCCAAGCCAACTCCGATCTTCAATTGGTTCTAGGCCATGGCTCGGGCTCATTCGGGCACTATGCAGCCGCAAAACATGGCACTCATATGGGTGCCTCAACCCGCGATGATTGGCTCGGATTCTCAAATGTATGGTCTGCCGCCGATCGATTGAACCGTTTAATCCTTGACCAACTGCGAGCTGTCGGATTATCTCCAGTTCGATTTTCGCCCTCCTCCTCGGCAATTGCATCCGATGGCAAGCTGATGCACATGTCAGTAGAGCCAATCGTCCGTTGCCTAGAAGCTGGTCTTCTCCCGGTTGTATATGGTGATGTGGCCTTCGATCGCCAGCGCGGCTCAACGATTTTATCCACCGAGCAAATCTTCAGCTATCTAGCCGAGCAATTAAAACCCCAACGTTTGCTATTTGCCGGAATCGAACCAGGAGTATATGCGGATTATTCGGTGCAATCAGAGATCGTTCCAATCATTAGCGAATGCAATCTGCAAGAAATTAATTTTTCGGGACCAACCGGGACTGATGTCACCGGCGGTATGGCTGAAAAGGTTCGGCTAACGCTTGAAATAAGCCGTCGGTTATCAAGTCTCGAAGTACGAATCTTCTCCGGCCTTGAAACTGGAACCGTCGAAAATGCACTTGCCGGCGGATCCCCAGGAACCTTGATTCTGTTTGGTGGATGAGGTTTCAGAATCGGCATCCAGTGAAGAGCCCTGCAGTAAGCAACAGCTTGCATCGTATACCGGCAGAATTTTCTGGCCTTTTCCTAATAAGACCCTCATCCATACTGCCCAATATAGTTTTCATTAAACTGCGATTATTAAAAAAGCGTATTCCGCCATTCGCCGCTTGCTATACGCCAACAGCCAATCTACTCTGCTATTATCTCATCGCTGCTGATTGGCCTTCCCTTCACCGCCAAAGCATGTGAAAACCCTTTGCAATCGTATGTGCGCTATCCAACATGTATTTATTCCCCTCCACGCAATCCAGCCGATCAGATCTTTGCCATTTATAGCCATAGTAAATGACAAAACCCTCAAAATTCCTTTAGGGATGTCCTTAAAGGACATCCCCCATTGCGGAATTTTGCCCCTTCGGGTGCGGGTTTTGTTTAAATATTCGCTCAGGACTATCGCCCTGCAGTGCCTACGGCCCTGGCCATTTATATTCTG
>DAOVFE010000193.1 GCA_030673085.1 Anaerolineales bacterium
GGTAAATGACTTCTCCTTTTCAACACTCTCATAACCTTTATGGGAAAAAGCCAGAATACTCCATAGCTTGCTGTGGAGATTAATGGCAAGCAGTCGTTTGAGGGCAGCCGCCCCCATATTGGTTTTTTCCTTGGAAGATGTCCCACCGCAAGCTGCGGGGTATCTTCACTTGCAGCATTCACCTCAGATGGTATAATTTCCCGCAATTGAGGTCCGATTTAATGAACAAGCCGGTGCTCGTTCTAAATGTCAATTTTGAGCCACTAAATATTTGCAACACACGCCGCGCGGTTGGACTTATTTATACCGGAAAGGCGGAGATGCTGCTTAATGGCCGCGGTTTCATTCATACAGTATATATAGACTTCCCCCGGCCTTCTGTCATCCGTTTAGCCTATATGATCCATCGGCCAAGGCCGCGGATTCCACTTACCAAGCGGGAGATCTTCCGCCGCGATAACTACACCTGTCAATATTGCGGCTCTCATAATGGCCCCTTGACTATCGACCATGTGACTCCCCGCCATATTGGGGGAGAATTTAGCTGGTCTAACCTAGTCACAGCCTGCCAGCAATGCAACCGAAAAAAGGGGGGCAGAACACTGAAACAAGCCCATATGAATCTTCGACGGCCTCTATTTGAGCCTCGCGCTACAGCCGCCTACCTCTACAGCTCCCACCTGCCGGAAAATGAAAACTGGGAACAGTTCTTAGTGGGCTGGTAGAAACTGCAAGCAAAGTCACTAAAGCAAATCAATTTTGGCTAATAGTCTCCAACATAGCATAGAATCCCCCTGAAACTACTCCATGTCCGCCTGCCAGGATAGGTATAGACGCCTTACCAATAGCATCGGCTAGAGTCTTCAGATCCGGATTTTGAATATCATCGATCAAGCCTAGATCTGCGGCATAGCGGTCTGCTGCTGATGGCCATTCAGCATGATGCGCCATCCATACCCGCGTATCCCATACTGCCGCGTCAGACATTGTGGCCAATTTCCTGACAAATTTTTCAGGCCCCCAGGCATCCACAATTTCACCCAATATCGAATGAACGCGACCATTCGCAAGCCGTAGGCTGGCAACCATTCCGCGCTCTTCAACAAAAAGACGTATCCATAATTGTGTCTTTCGTTCAAGCTGTTGCCATAAGTCGGCTGAGGCGCGACCGATAATAGTCAGTTTGGCAGCTGGCGTTGTGAGGACTTGTAGGAATTCATGAACCCGATCTAGCGCATTCTTTGGTGCTTGAGCAAGGAATCGTTTTAAATATGGGCCAAGTTCTGGATGTTTATAAATCATAAGCAGATCAGTTGGCGTATCAATATCGACTCGGGTCGCTGCACTGGGCGGGAGCGCTTGCACCTCAAATCCAGCATCATGATTAAGCACCCACCCCAGCGAGTTGTCGATTGGCAGTCGATCTGCCAGTTTTACAACGACATTTGCATTATTGAAAATCGCCCAGTCGGTAGAATGATAATTATTCACGATGGCCAAGGGTTCACACGCATTTCGGACCCGATCGATAGCTTCTTCCAGCATTTGTGTTCCAAGTAAAGGCGCGCTGGCCGCCCCAAAGTATGCCAATACATGATGATTGTCTTCTGAGATAAAACGCGTAAGTCGATCGCCGAAGTGAAAAGATCTTTCTCTGAAATTTAGCAAAGCTGCGCCATCCGATTTAAGACAGGCAGCCTGGTCAGGATCAGCGACACACGCATATATTGAGCTGACACGCTCGATTTGGGATATTCGCGCAAAAAGGTCTCTGGCCGCAGCCATCCGGCCGGCGGCAACCCAACCTTCAACCGCCGATTTGCCAATTGGCCCTAACATTAATAAAACTGGAATACTCATGCGCTCATATATACAAAATGCCCGGCGAAAATCTCTGCTGGGCTCATCTTTCTATGGTTAGTCGACTTCTGACTCAATTATGCCCAGCATGCCATCTCGCCGATGATAAAGAATATTCACTTGATTTGTTTTCGCATCTAAAAATACAAAGAAGTTTTTATGACCAAGCAAGTCCATCTGTTCAATGGCCTCTTGCTCATTCATAGGCGTGAGCATAAAACGCTTGCGGCGGACGATAATTGGCTCTTCTTCTTCCTTCTCTTGAGAATCGCTAGCTGCAGTTACCGCGTCGAGGACAGATCTTCCATCGCCACGAGGATTCCATCGCCGACCCTTAAAACGTTCAATCTGACGATAGATTTTATCTAGAACGGCATCAACAGAGGCGAAGACATCATCAGTCCGCTCTTCCGCTCGTAATAAGACTCCTTTTCCACGCACAGTTAGCTGAACAACTTGACGGTCATTTGCATTTCTTGCTGATTTTTTATACTTGAGATCTACTTTTGCTTCCTCTAAGACATCCAGATAGTGATCTAGCCTTGATACCTTCTTAATTACATAGTCCTGCAAGCGATCACTTAGCTTAAAATCGTGAACATTAATCTCGACCTTTACAGCCATTTTTTCTCCTTCGTAGTAGATATTAATCAATCAGCTATGCTTGCGCCACTGTCAATCCAATCACTTGCCCTGCGCCGGCCTCTTTTAACGCCTTACAGCAAGCCAGAAGCGTTGCCCCTGTTGTCATAACATCATCAAGCAGCAAGATCGCTTTGCCTCTTACCGGATCAGATTCTGCCCTAAAAGCCCGCCATACATTGATCCAGCGAATCTCTGGATCTAAGCCAACTTGCGATCCGGTATCGCGAATCCTTTCCAGTGCTTTTAGTTCAACCGGAATTTGCACTTCGGCAGCCAGAGCACTCGCTATTAATCCTATTTGATTATACCCACGCCGGCGCAAACGTTCTTGACTGAGAGGCACCGGAATAATTACGTCCGCCCTCCACTTTTCATAATCTACAATTTGTGCCAGCCAGCCTGCCATAACTGCCGCTAATCGTCGATTTTGACGGTACTTAAGCTGAAGCACAGCCGGCACCAATGGGCCGGCATACCTTGCATAAGATCGGGCAAGGCACGAAAGATTATTGCTCTTAAAGATATGACGTTTATGGGATTTGTATAGTGATATGTCGGGATATAGATAGACAGAATTTTCAATCCGTATTAACTCCCGATCACACTTCAGGCACCAAATCGTTCCCAGCTGACCGCACCCTGCACAGCGTTGAGGGAATAGAAGATCCAGACTCGCAGATAGGATCCCCTTAATAGCATTACCGAATATTCTGCTATAACAATCGTCCATAGCCGCCTCGCTACCCCTATTCATCGAAGCGACATTACGCTCTAAAATCCCAGTATAGCTCCCATTGGCGATTCCAACATTGTGAGGATCGCCGGCCCTAATAATACAATCAAAAGCGATGGGAAGATTAATATGCCAATTGGGAAAACCATCTTCACTGGAAGCCGGTGTGCTTCCTCTTCGGCCATTTGACGCCTGCGAATCCGCATCTGGTCGGATTGAATACGAAGCACCTTGGACATGCTGACGCCAAGTTGTTCGGATTGAATTACCGCGGCTACAAAGCTTGTCATTTCGGCCACACCCAGGCGATCAGCCATATCGCGGAGGGCTTCACGCCGAAGCTTTCCTAGTCTAATTTCTTGTATAACCCGGCCAAATTCGATGGCCAGATCGTCATCCCACTTTTCATGTACCTTGTCCATCGCTGCATCGAAACCCAGTCCGGCCTGGACGCAGACAGTAAGCAAATCCAGGGCATCAGGCATCGACCTGAATATTTCGCGCTGGCGTCGGCTAATACGGCCACTAAGCCATAGCTCAGGGAAAACAAAACCTATCAGCAGGAATATCACACCTACAGCCAGCCCATTAAGAATGCCGCGCCCGCTCATGACAAAGGAAAGAAATATCAATCCGCCAAATAGAGCCGCCACAATGAATCGCATTGCTAGGAAAAAAGCCGGGTCCATTTGCATTGGATTGCCTGCCATATCCAAACGATGCCGTGTAGCTTCGATTGTAGCTTGAGGAGTAAAGCGAGAAGCAAAACGTCCGATTTGGTTAAAAAAAGGTAAAATGATACGCTCATGAAAATGCGTAGAAAGCTCAATTTCTTGCAACGTCATAGGTTCATCACGAACGGCGAATTCCGCCAGCCGCTGTTGAATCGGATCTCCTGAATCCGGTGTTCGAATACCGACAATTACCAGGATGACAGCTATTACTAGAATTGCACCTAGGACATATACAATGGCCATATTTATACTCCGCTAGAATCCGTGTAGGTCATCCCCGATAATTCTAGTTTGTTCCTAAATATCAATCTGCACCATTTTCATAACAATCACAAAGCCGGCAATTATCATGAGCACTCCCAGAACCAGCATCGGAATACCACATGTCCTTGTTGCTGGATTGAAAAAACTCATGATATATTCGCGATTGATAAAATAAAGCAATACCGACAATACAACTGGCATCGCCGAAATGATCCATGCAGTTGCTCGCCCTTGCGCTGTCAGAGCTGCAATCTCGCCCTTGATTCTAACTCTCTCGCGGATAGTATATGAAATCACATCAAGAATCTCGGATAGATTGCCGCCAACTTCCCTTTGTACGGTAATTG
>DAOVFE010000339.1 GCA_030673085.1 Anaerolineales bacterium
CGCTAAAGCGTCTTGGGGAGAAACAATCAAGGTTATGATATCAGGAGTCCTTTTCACGGGCTCAACCGGCTCTTGCCCCTCGCCCTCCCCGGTTGGAAGCGGTACATTTACCTCCTCCTCTTCCAGCGGGAAAGTGCCAAGCTGCAATACGGTTGCCTTTTTAACCAGGCGCTGTGTTACTAGCCTGGGGCGCTGTGGCTCAGAAGGTAGAACATAGCGCAGCTCACCATTCTCATCAGTTTCTATCCGGCCGATGGGCAATGGTTCCTCATCAGCGATCTTAATTTCATCAGCGCTTGCGGTAAAGTTCTGAGATGGCACTGCGCTTAAGACGCCTTCAGGAGAGATATAGGATGTAGCTAGATTAGGCAGAATTGTCTGGAACTCGGTATCTATTTCGGCAATCAGCATCGAAATAAGCACATCAACATCATCGCCTGGGCACAAAGCAAAGGCTACACTTGATAAACGCGAGATGGGAATAGAAATAGCGGTGAATCCTGGCTTAATTGCAATTGCTGCATCCGAACCCACATTAGCCAGATCACCGGGTTCGCTAGCGACCATATTTGTCGTTATCGGAACTCCTCGGCCGATATCCATTCTCGCTCGATAGCCCACTGCCTGGTTGATATCCATCAGCATAGTCTCAACAACATACTCTGCCGGGAAAGGCGATAGCATTACGCCATCCGCAGGAATCAACGCTCCTCGGGCAATATCTTGTGAGGCAACGATGATATTAGCCGTATAGACTGGAGCAGGCTCTTCAGTTAAAGATTCGCCTCCTAATATATTTCCGCGAAAAACGAAAAATATAGTTACAACAGCAAGCAAGATAATCGCGAATACTATCAATAGGCGACCACGGCGCATAATGCCTCCTTATTCATATAAAACCAGAGATACAACCCTATTTTAAAGCAATAATACTTGTTACCAAGTTAAAGTCAAGTCATTCTTATTGGCTAATGGACCTATTGCAAGATACAGTCCATCTGATGCTAGGAGCCCTATAATTTTTAATAGGGCTCCCCTCGTGAATTAAAATCAATTATCGTAACTATCAGCTTGAGCCTATTCAATCAAGGATTATTAGAGACTGCTCATAATCTGACTGAATACATTGCCGATAGCTGGGCCGAGCAGCGTAAGAATAGCTATAACAACAACAGCAACTAAAACCAGAATTAGAGCATACTCGACCAGGCCTTGTCCCTTCTCTCTCGGCATATACAGCACGATTTTCACCCCCTTTCTTTTTCAATTAAGCCGTTCGTTCTACAAGCCTCTTGATAATAGTATATATCTGAAATCAAATACAAAGCAATAGGACTCAACTCACAGGTTCATATAGAATTTTCGACGAAACGTGAAGGATATTTTCTTAGTCAAACGCATCGGTGAAGTTACTTTTCGGATGGAATTGTGAATGCAGCCTTCATCCCGCCTTCTGGCGTATTACTGATTGTAAATGTTCCTCCGATCTGTCCTAACCGATTTCTAATTGCATACAGGCTGCTCTGTTGCTTTTCTTCATCCTTCCATAGTGCTTCAACGTCAAATCCCTTGCCGTTATCCTCTACAACGGCCTGCGCCCCCTCTTCATCAACATGCAAATTGAGCTTGACCTGAGTAGCTTGGGCATGGTCGCGGACATTCGCCAGCAAGCTTTGAATGGCGCGAAAAGCCAAGACTTCTTTATAGGGCTCCAGCCGCTGCTCCATTCCAGTCACAACCAGAGCAATATCAAGCCCAGTTTTGTCTTTATAAGCCTCAGAGTAACGTCGTACTGTAGGAACCAGGCCAAGATCATCCAGCATCATTGGCCGCAAATCAAAAATGAAATCTCGCACCTGGCCGAAGGTTTCAGTAGCATTATCCTTCAGGGCTTGCAATTCCTTACGAGCTTTGTCAGGATCCCTATCGAAAAGACGAAATGCGATTTCTGATTGTAATATGAAATTTGACAACGCCTGAGCTGGCCCATCATGAATCTGACGCGAGATACGGCGGCGCTCCTCTTCCTGCGCTTCGATGATACTCTCAATCCCCAATTTAGCATCCCGCGCGATGTTTTCTGGTCGAACTTGCGGGCTTCCTTCAAGTAACACTAGAGCTTTGCCAATATAATCTGCATATTTATTAATATTTTCCCGATCACTCTGTAGTTTCTCGAGCTGTCCGCGCATAGTAAATAGACGCTGCTGGTTATCTTGGGAAGCCTCATAGACGGAGCGAATATCCTCGCGCGGGATAGTATCAAATTGCGCCTGCATTTGATGAAGTCTTCCGGTGACGCCTACATTTCGTTGGACTAGTTTGTCGACCTCACCCTGACTCTGCTCAACCAACAGGTCTATTTCCTTCAAATTAGACCGGGTTTTTTCTAGATCGCGACGGCTAGATTTAATAAATTCATCAAGCGGACTCAATACCTCATTATCAACAGCATCACTCATCTGTTTGCCGTCCTAATGCTGGCATTATTGCTTGTGAGTGTCCTGAAGTCGCACCCACCCATGCCGCAATGCATACACCGCCGCCTGAGTACGATCTTCAACATCAAGCTTATGCAATATCGCCGTCATATGATTCTTTACTGTTTGGTGGCTGATGCCGAGCTTTGCGGCGATCTCTTTATTGCTTAGG
>DAOVFE010000362.1 GCA_030673085.1 Anaerolineales bacterium
CGGGGAAGCTGGAATTCAGCGGATCCGGCGAGGATGCGACGTCGGGACTGGCAAAGGTCGAGATCTCGTTTGACGGCGGCGGCAATTGGCTGAGCTTGAACATAAGCCCGGATGGCGCCTGGTCCCACACCTGGGACACGAGTCAGGCAGTTGCCGGAAGCAATCGAGTGCTGGCCCGAGGAACCGATTCAGCCGGCAACAGCGCAACCAATAGCTGGGCCACGGTTCTCATCGACGACACGCCGCCCAAAGTAGCCCTTCCTCAGAGCTGGTATATCTGGGAGGAAGCGCCGCTCAAGGCCAGCGACGCCGGCAGCGGGCTGGCTAAAGTAGAAGTGACTATCGACGGCGGGCATTATGGCAAACGAAAGTACACTTATCGTAATCCTCAAGATTGGCTGCCTAAAAACATCGCCTGGGATCGACGCTTCGGCGACATCCTGGCTCCAATAGGCGAATACACAGTAACAGTTGAAGCCTGGGACAAGGTTGGCAACCGGGGCGTAGACAGCGGCGTGATTCTGATCCCCGATCCGGAGCAATCGACCAAAGCCACACCCACTGAGATCATTGCAGCAACCGGGCCAGAAGGAACGGTTACAACGGTCGCCGATGTTGAAGCAACCGCCAATGCGCTGACCGCCGCGCAAACATCCCTGGCAGGCTCAGCCGCGGCCACGCAGACTCCAATGGTTGTTGCGCTGGCTATTGACGAAGGGCATGAGGACGGCGATTCTGTAAGCGACGCAGCGCCCGCCAACATAGCCCCCGAAAAGCCTGAAGGCGCTAATGGAATCTATTGGGGCGTATCGGCGGCGGCGCTGGCAGCAGCAGCAATAGCCTATGGGCTGGATCGGCGCAAAAAGCGTGAAGCCGCACTGGCTGAACAGCGGCGACGCGCCCGGCAGGCTTCATCGCCTGAGGCGCGGGCTTCAAGACTGCGCCGATTGTGGAATCAAGCCCAGCGTAGGGTAGCGCCCATCAGGGCTGCGATACTGGCCGCGGTAGCAACAGCCGCCGCGGCTGCTGAGGCTGCAAGGAGAGAAAAACAGCGGCGCCGTGAACGGGAAGAAAGGATCTTTAGCCGGTTGAATGAACGCTTAGAACCGGATGTGGCGGCTGAAATGGAGTATCAGCCACTGGCCAATACAGAGGTAGTAGATACCGAGTTTACTCCTCCCCATTATGACAAGGAGTTCTCATCAGTTGATCAAGTCGAGGAGTATTTCAACGCCCTGGCAAGCGGCCGAGCTCAGGAAGCTCAAGCGATATTAACATATGGAGAACCCGTATTGGAACCAGTCCCCAGTTTCTGGCATAGCCCCCTTGGCTGGCTTCAATCAAGATTAATCAATGCCGGACACAAAAACGAGACTATACGCGATGCATTGGTGACGACTGCAGAAGCCTGAGGCCGGTACATAAAACCAGCAGTCGATTCATCTGCTAATTTTTTAGCAGGAATTGGGTATCAATTGCTCAAAAGTAATGTGGATGTCCTTGGGAAGATAAGCGAGATTATCAATCCAGATCGGAGGATGCATGAATCCTTCGAACAATCATTGCGTCACTTTGAACGCAAAGCTCCTGACTCGACATCCTTCATGATTGGGCGGATCGTCGGTGGGGTTCTAACAGTACCACAAGCCATAGTGGAAGGATTTTCAGGCGCGGGTATTACAGGCGGGGGCATTGCCACGTGTGGTACAGGCATTCTCTGCTTTGAAGGCGCCCCTGCAATAGGGCTCGGTTTGGTGATAATAGCTCATGGCATTGCCGTTGCAGTGAACGGCGTATGCGAAGCAGGTGAGCAAGTAGTAGCTTTAGTATCCAATTCCTCTGGCATCGGAAACAGAAATGATGTCTTCCAAGAAGCAAAGTCAGGCGGCAAACATAGTGGCACCTATGAAAATTATAGAGATCGTCCAATACCAGAATTGGAAAGAGCATTGCGTTCATATTAAAAGCAAGTAATAATCCATAAGGATAAAATTTCCAATCTGGAAAATTATATTAATGGATGGGAGGAACTTACATTTCAAATGAGAGAGGGCTTGCTCCGCAAATGGCAAAATGACTTGGGGCGAAATCAAGAGCTTGCTGACGTAATCCGAGGAATCCTGCAGGAGCGTGGTCAGTGAAAACTTCAGCTAATAAAAAATATAAACTTTATTTATTTGATCTCGGGCTAATAATTAAAGATCGAGCATTAAATGCAAAAGATGACCTTGCCAATGAACAGGAAAACACCAATGGATTCATGTATGAATCTGGACGATTAATAGCCTTCAACGAAGTTATTTCCATAATGCAACAACAAGCCGATGGCTTTGGAATCGATTTAGAAGAGCTTAATCTGAATGACATCGACCCTGACAAGGATCTTACCTAGCAGTATAGGTAAGGGTTTTGAGAAGGCAGTGTCAAGTTTTGTGTGTAAATTGATATTCTCC
>DAOVFE010000417.1 GCA_030673085.1 Anaerolineales bacterium
CGAGAGGATGAATATAGAAAAAAGCCCACCGGGAGGCTCTTGCCTCCAGGCAGGATTTTGCAGGCAGGTGATTGTTTAATCGAAATCTCATTAATCTAACCTTGTGAATTGTATTGAAAAATTATCGCTTGTCAAGTGGAAAAGTAAAAAAGGTGATAATTGCTGGTTTTTATCTAAAGAGGAGGATTTCCGGCGGCCGCAGGAGTTGGTTTTGGCGATTGAAACGCAAAGAATTCCGCAGCAAGCTATCTTGCAGCCATCATGCGCTGAAATTGCCAGATCGCTATACCAAAGAACAACAGAGCATAGGCAAATAGGATACCTGCTGGCAGCAATACGGATTGGAATCCAAGGCCGCGGATAATGATATTTTGGAAACCATCCATCGCCCAAGCAGTTGGGGTAATGTGCGCAATCTTGACGAAGGTCTCGCCGGTCACATCAAGTGGGAACCATGCGCCGCCCATGGGTGCAAGAATAAACATAGCGATCAACGAATACATAATCACCTGTTCTTCGGTTCGGGATATCACCCCGATCAGCAGTCCAAGGCTGGCAGCCCATAGAGCCACAGTTGTCATCATCAGCAATGTTGCGCTCGTGACTCGCATATAATCGACGCTTAAAGCAAATTGTCCGAAAGCGATCAGGATAAACTCCTGTAGCAAAATCATGGCAAACATGGCCAGAAAGTGCCCGCCTATAATTTCTGCAATCGTGGTCGGGGTTGTCAGCATTCGGTCCAACGCTCTGGATTTTCGCTCGATAACAAAGATAATCGCCGAACCAATCAGCCCAAAGATCGTAAATTGAACCAGCATGCCGGGTGATGATTGTGTGTTGGGATTCTCATTGCCGGATTGACTCTCCGTGATCGTTTGCCCAGACTTGGAGACATTTACGGAAACCGGCGGATTCTCCCAGGCTGCAATGGCCAGGGTCAGCCCTTCCTCGAGATAAGCCTGGCGAGCAGTTACTTCCTTAAATCCCTCTTGATCCTCGAGTGCTTCCATACTGAGCCGGGCGCTTTTAATTGAGGCTAGTAAACGGGAGATAACGAGATTAGCTGCATTACGTACAGTCATAGCGGACTGCGCTGCCTCATCGACGATCAAATCCAGCTTAGGTTCGCCGCCCGAAAGCGCGTCCTCGCTGAACCCGGGCGGCACAACTACCACTGCCATCAACTCTTCATCCCGGACCAGTCTCCGCGCCTCGGACACATTTACATCACCAAGCGTCTCGGGTCGAATGGCTTCCGAGCCATCGATCAGGCTTTCCAGGTAAGCAGCAGTATCCCCGCTGACATCTAGGTTGAGGATGCCCACTAGCAGGCGGCGATCAGCGTCTTCGCCGGAACCCGATCCCGGATTGAAGATGATTCCAAAGAACATCGTAAACACTATTGGCATAACTAGCATGAAAATGGCAGATTGCCGATCACGAACAATCTGTAACATATCTTTTAGAGCCAGATCAATCACACGCATGGCGTCACCTTTAAACAAACCGGCGGCGGAAAAGAATCACACCGATTACAAAGAAGCCAATGCCTGCCGCGCTAGTCACCGCAACCGGTTGGAGCGCGGCAACAGCCGGTTTTCCGGCAAGCGCTATCTTCCAGCAACGCAGTGCCCATCCGTGGGGCATCAGCAAAGCCGCGATGTCCAGAGCGGCCGGCAGATTGGATACGCCGCCGGTGAACAAACCTCCCAGCATCCCGGTTACTACCAGCACGCCTCCCAACACGTAACCAGATTGGCGTGTATTTTTAACAAAGGACATGACAAACAAGCCAAAACCTCCGGCGGAGATGATGGTTGCTATCATTGCTAAAGCCACGGTAAGCGCCGAGAGAACTATGAGTAAGATATTTATAAAACGCGTAGGAATACCGTTCACTTTAGCCGCTTCTTCGTCGAAGGTGGTATATATCAGCTCTTTATAGAACGCTAT
>DAOVFE010000225.1 GCA_030673085.1 Anaerolineales bacterium
TCTGAAAAGTCGAAAATCGCGATTATCATCCCCACCAATGAGCCAGATTCTGTAATAATCAAGCATAAACTCCCCACTTCGCGACTAATTTACTCAGTGCAATTGGGCCAGCTCTCTACCGACCCGCCTTTTGGAACAGCCCCTTCTTCACTTATGGCTTTTTCCTTGGAAGAACTCCGCAGCAAGCTGCGGGGTTCTTCACTTGTCGAAATGATAGTATATATAGGTCAGATCTCGATGGTCCGTAATAGCCGGCCCAGTCGACCAAGGTGATCGCATACCTGGATACAGATAGGATAGCTGCCGGCAGCTGGATAGGTGTAGCTTAGAACTGGTAACCCCCCTTCTTTACGCCAGCCCAACGCCGAATAACTCATGCTGCGAAAGAGGTTTCCATTATAGAGCCAGTCTATTTCCATTAGCTCGGCCCTTGCCTCAGGAGGATGGAGACTTTCCAATCCAAGCAGCTCAATCTTCGCTTCTGAGCCTTCCCTGGTTATGGAGGCATCGATCTTTAGCTCGTTTTCAGGTTCCAATCCTTCCGCAACTAAAAGCTGAATAGGCTGGCGCAAGGGCTCAAGGATCATCCTTCGATAGGTAGTTTGAATTGCTAATTGGGATTGATCACAGGCAAGCCACCGCCGTCCCAACCGGTCAGCCATTACCGCGGTTGTACCTGAACCAGAAAAAAAGTCGGCTACTAAGTCGCCTGGTTTGCTGGATGCCAGGATGATTCGTTTAAGCAATCCCTCTGGCTTTTGGGTTGGGTAACCGGTACGCTCCTTATGCAATCTTGCGACTACGGGAAAATACCACCAGTCTTCAGGAACTTTTCCGCGTTTAAGATCGGGTATCTTGCCAAATCCGGCCTTCTTTGACGAAGCGAATGTCTTATGAGTTAGAGGATTATAGGCTACACGGACAGCGTCGGCATCGAAGTAATTGTCCCTCGATTTTGTATAAACCAATATCGTGTCGTGCTTGCGATTGAATGCTGATCGAATAGGAGACGGCCCATGATAGACCCATACAATCTCATTCAAGAGACGTTCGGCGCCGAAGATCTCATCAAGTAGGACCCGGGCATAGGCCGAGGCGTGCCAATCCAGATGCAGGTATAGAGTCCCGGTTGGTGCCAGGAGCTGATGCATCAAGCACAGTCGGGGATAGAGCATATCGAGATAGGCGCCAAGATCACGCCAGGTGTCTTGATAACCCTTAGTGGTCTTCCATTCGGATGGCCGCCGGGAATCTTCGTTGCGACCTATCCGGGCAGCATATGTCTTGCCGGTAAGAAAAGGGGGGTCAACGTAGATAAGGTCAATTTTCCCGGCTAATTCGGGGAGAAGGGCAGTCATTATTGAGAGGTTATCTCCCAATATGAGCCGGGATGGTGTGTTATCAATAGCCTTATTTACCTGTGACGGATGGATTTCGCACCAAGGATTAAGAACGGCCGCCGTCGCATCAGGCTGATCACAGCGGCCATTCCAGGTAAGTCGAACAGAAGGTTTCTGCTTTTTAGGAGATTTCATCGATCCAAACGTATCACTTATGACCGAACTTTCGCTCAAGCAAGTCATATAGAGTAGGCTTTCCGATTTCCTGCAACTCGTATCGGATTCGCTGGCTGGGCTTGTTGAGCTTCAGCAACTTTCCAAGATCGATCGGCGTACCGATTAAAATGAGGTCGACATCCGCGTTGTTTATTGTCTGCTCAAGCTCCTTTACTTGGGCTTCGCCATAGCCCATGGCGGGAAGCACGTTCCCGGTGGTCTTATATTTCTGGTAAGTGTCAACAATGCTGCCTACGGCATAGGGGCGAGGGTCGACGATCTCGCCGGCGCCAAAACGTTTGGCAGCCACCCAGCCTGCTCCATAAGGCATCTCGCCATGAGTCACCGTTGGTCCATCTTCGACAACCAGCACACGCTTGCCCCGAATTGCCTCCGGATCATCCACAGTAATTGGGGATGCAGCCTCGAGCATGACAGCGTGAGGGTTCATCTGAGTGATGTTTTCCCGAACCAACATGATATCTTCCATGCAGGCAGAATCGACTTTGTTGATGACGAGCACATCGGCAGCCAGAACATTGGCTTCGCCCGGATGGTATTTACGCTCATGCCCGGGGCGAAGTGGATCGACCATCACAATATGATAATCGCTCTTATAAAATGGCAAGTCGTTGTTCCCGCCATCCCATAAGATAATATCAACTTCCTTCTCCGCCTTCCGAAGTATGCGCTCATAATCGACGCCGGCAAATACGATCATTCCCCGTTCGATATGCGGCTCATATTCCTCTCGCTCTTCGATGGTGCATTCATATTTATCGAGATCGGCATAGCTGGCAAAGCGCTCAACATCCTGTTTGGCTAGGTTTCCATAGGGCATTGGATGCCGTATAGCGGCAACATGGTATCCCAAATCATGGAGGATGTCGGCTACTCGCCGGCAAGTTTGGCTTTTGCCACTACCAGTCCGAACCGCGCATATTGAGACTACAGGCTTGTTTGACTTGAGAGTTGTGGTATTCAATCCCATGAGTCTGAAATCGGCGCCGGCGGCGATTACTTGGGATGCTTTATGCATCACGAGTTCATGGAGCACGTCGCTATAGGCGAATACGACCTGATCAACCTTCAGATCGTGGATTAAATCGGTCAACTGTTCTTCAGGATAAATCAGAATGCCCTTGGGATAATCTTTGCCGGCCAGTTCAGCCGGATAGGTCCGGCCTTCAATGTTAGGAATCTGGGTTGCGGTGAAGGCAACAACTTTGTAATCCGGATTCCCTCTGAAATAGACGTTAAAGTTATGAAAATCACGCCCGGCCGCACCCATGATAAGCACATTTTGCGGTTTCATATTTTCGAACAGACCTCCTCTTGAATTAGCGCCGCAATAAATCACGATGGCCAGAATTAACCATCGTGTAAATCACATCACAGTGGGCGCCTGAATACCTAGCAATCCCAGGCTGTTAGCCAGAGTATATCGGGCGGCGGCCGTAAGCCGCAGCCGAAAGTCGCGCTGGCGGCCTTCGCTCTTAAGCACCGGGCAGCATTGATAGAATATGGTAAAGGCACGCGCCAGAGCATAAACATAGTTAGCAATACATAGTGGTTTATACTCACTGGCTGCTCGCTGAACTTCATTTGGGAATATGGATAATCTTTCTAGTAGAGCCACTTCTTCCTTATTCAGCGGGTAGTCCGGAGCGATTGGATCAGGGATTCGCTCGACTTGAGCCAAAATACTGCTGGCTCGGACATGGGCATATTGGATATAGGGCGCAGCCTGTCCTTCAAAATCAAGCGCCCGTTCCCAATCGAATGTTGCTACTTTATTGGTATCTACTGCCAGCATGGAATATTTAATGGCTCCCAGGGCTACAAGCTTGGCAATTTCGCGCTTAGTAGCAGGGTTGAGTGTCGGATTCTTCTGATCAACAATAGAAGATGTGCGAATGATTGCCTCGCGGATCAGGTCATTAAATAGCACCACCGCTCCCTCGCGCGATGAAATAGTGACATTTCCTGGAAGGTTGACGATTTCATAGGCAAGATGATGGCATTTCTTGGCTTGTTCGAACCCCATCATCTCAAGTGTCTTGAAGATCTGCGACATATAGAGCGACTGGCGCACGTCAATCACGTAGATCGAGCGATCGATTTTCCACTCTTCGAATTTCTTAATTGCTAATGCAAGGTCTTTAGTGGCATAAAGCGAAGTGCCATCGCTTCTTAAAACAACCAGCACCCGGTATTTCTCTTTCTTCAAGCCAAGAAGCTCATCCAGTTTAACAATTACTGGACCGCCTTCCGGCCGCTCATCGCTGGCGATGCCGCGCTTAATTAATTCGTCGACTAAATCCTTGCCCGATTCCTCAACCTCGCTTTCATAGAAGACTACATCGAAATGCTCGCCAAGCACATTATAGATCTGATCAAAGCCTTCAA
>DAOVFE010000363.1 GCA_030673085.1 Anaerolineales bacterium
GCATTACATGCACGCTCACAGATGTGAAAGAGGTCTGCTAAAAAGAAGCAGTACTTATGGCTGTATGAATAAGAGGATTACAGTGGGCGCGGAGGGACTCGAACCCATTTGCCAGGCAAAGCCTGGCCGCTCAGGGATGAGGGTGGCATCGGATGAAGCTAGAAAGGTAAAATCCTCTTGGATAATAAACCAAGAGGACTACAGTGGGCGCGGAGGGACTCGAACCCACGACCTCACGGATGTGAACCGTGCGCTCTAACCAGCTGAGCTACGCGCCCTTATGCAACCGGATTATAGCAAAGCCCCAGTATCGCAGCAAGGCTCACTATATAGTTGGTGCCAAAAATTGATGTAAATCAACAAGGCCGATCCAAGAACGGGGTGATACGCCTTCGTTGTCCTGCCCATAACCAGATGCTATAATTTCAGGCATGCTTAGGCAGGGATAGAAAAATGGTCATTCAGCACAAACAGGTTATCCCGTCTGGAGCCCAGCATGATTGAACTCAATATCCCCGACAGGGGCGTTGTCAAACTTGAACACCTTGTCTCTGATGTCAATGGCACGCTGGCAATCGATGGTCGCTTGCAGGACGGCGTATCAGAGATATTACTCAGTCTTAGCGATAGTTTGATCCTACACTTGCTTACAGCTGATACTCATGGCCGGCAGCACATCATTGATGACCAGCTTGGTCTAAAAGCCATTCGGATTCCGCCCGGCAACGAAGCGGAAGCCAAGGCTGAATATGTGCATAAGCTCGGCGCTGAGCATGTTGTAAGCATTGGCCAGGGAGCAAATGATTGGGCGATGTTAGGTGCAGCGGAAATTGGAATATGTGTCGGCTCGCCAGAGGGGATGGCACTTGTAGCTTTAAAGGCGGCTGATCTCGTCGTTCCAGATATCATCACGGCGCTCGGTCTGCTAGAAAATCCAATGCGGATAGTGGCTAGTTTACGGCGATGACACAAGAATTGCCCCATGAATCAATCGATTCAAATCACATTTACGCCGCTCGACGCCGGCGGGCTCAAAGGCGCCTGACACAGCTGCGGGCGGATGAACGCGAAGCATTCCTTGAGGATCTGGCGCATGAAGTGACGCCAGAGGCGATTTCATTTCTTGCTGCGTTGGCATCTGGGGCTTTAATTGCTCTAGGGTTGCGTTTTGATCAAATTGCCTTGATCGTCGCCGGTATACTGATTGCTCCTAGAATGATTCACATTCCCGGAATAGCATTGGCATCGATTTCGGGCTCGCTCAAGTTCTTTTTCCGCCAGTTGATCAATCTGATTATTATGGCAGCGGCATTTATGCTGCCCGCAGCGCTTATTACTCAGCTTGTGCTAGGCCAGCCATCGCAGATGGTTCTTGCTACAAGCCAGTCGGGGCTGAATCTGATCGATTTTGCTTTGCTTCTAGCCGGGGCGATACTGATAACTTTACACCTTGTGCGGAAGCAAGAGATCGATCTGATGGCAAGCATAGCATTGGTTTATGAGATCATGGTTCCGCTGGAAGCCCTAACCCTTGCGTTTATTTGGGGACAAACGGAGCAATGGCAGGGAGCGCTTCTCGTATTTGCGGTCCATTTGTGTATCGCCGTAGCGGCATCACTTATTACGTTGGCAGTGCTCGGTTTCCGTCCACTGATTGGCAATCGACGTTCGCTGATCGTAGCAATTGGTCTAATGGGGTTGATAGGAGTGTTGAGTACAATCGGTCTAGGTATCTCTATCGCGGCTGCAGTTCCAACGCCTACACCAACCCCCACATGCACACCAACACCAACTGCAACCGCTACAATCACACCCACAGCGACAATGACATCAACCCCTACCGCGACTTTAACCCCTACACCGACGCGTACTCTCACACCAACGGCTACACCAACACCGCCATCCGGTATTATCGTTCGCACCGGTGGGATGGGCGTAATCCTGCGCGAATCTCCGGGCGGTGAGCCCGTCGGCAGTTTAGTTGAAGGGGCAAGAGTGGCAGTTCTTGGCGGACCAGAAGAGGCAGATGGTCATTTCTGGTGGCTGGTGAGAACGGAGTTGGGCTCTGGAGAGGAGCTCGAAGGCTGGCTGCTAGATGATTATGTGGCAACGATGACCCCGGAATCCTCGCCGGCTCCATAACCGCGGCATTATCTTGTATCTCAACATTTTAGGATAAAACATACCGGCATTTTCCCATGTTCTGATAGATATAGACTGAGACCGGAGCTCCCCTCCTATATTTAATACGCTCTTTCCAAGTAATGACGGATTTATTCGATTAGCTAGAATATAAATGGCCAGGGCCGTAGGCACTGCAGGGCGATAGTCCTGAGCGAATATTTAAACAAAACCCGCACCCGAAGGGGCAAAATTCGGCAATGGGGGCTGTCGCTAAAGGACATCCCTAAAGGAATTTTGAGGGTTTTGTCATTT
>DAOVFE010000466.1 GCA_030673085.1 Anaerolineales bacterium
CAAAACCCGCACCCGAAGGGGCAAAGTTCTGTAAAGGGGGCTGTCGCTAAAGGACATCCCTAAAGGAAGTTTGAGGTTTTTGTTATTTACTAATGATTGCGCTGAAAAAAGCCCACACTCCATATACACCTAATTCTCCTACTGACGGCTGCTTTTTTCAGCGGACTCATTAATTGTTGGAGCAAAACGATATGAGAGACTAAAGCTGCTCAAGGCTATGGCGCGTTTGGGTTTGGCCGCGGGTGCGCATGATAGCCAGTAAGCGGGGAAGTGCAATACTATAGAGCCAATACATCATAGGCCGTGCCGGATAATCCCAGGCACCGATGGTATGAAACACCTGGGCGCCAAAACCCTGCTTAAAGCGGTATACGCCCCACATCGGATCCTTCGGGTCGAAATGGTCTGGCGCCCCCCAGAAGTCATAAATATCACAGCCCTGTGATTTAGCCCAGCGAATGGCCTCCCATTGAAGCAAGTGATTGGACATTTTTTCTCGATGTATGGAGCGAGACATTCCATATAAATAGTAGGCAGTTTCACCGAATTGAAAGGCGATGAGGGCGGCGGTGATATCGCCGTTAACTTCGGCGATAAAGGGCTGCGCCAGATTAGCTTTGATAAATGAACTCCAGAGATCGCAATAATAGGCTGGTTTGCGAATGGCAAAGCCATCCCGCAGTGATGTCTCGGCATACATACGATATAGGACATCGATATCTTCTATGCCGCCTTGCCTGATGCGAACGCCGCGACGGCTTGCCAGACGGATGTTATAGCGGGTTTTCTGCTTCATGGCAGCCAGAATCTCGCTTTCGGCAGGCTTGAGATCAAGGATCATAGTATTGCGGAATTGGATTTGTTCTGCTGACTCCCGCCAACCGATTCGCGCCAGTTCCTGAGCTATGTCAAGGTTTATAGCGTTATTATCTTTGCCTTCTGCACTTGTTGTAACCTGGCTCGTTGGTATATTGGGATCGATTTTAAGCAGAATTGCAGCTTTGTGATCGGCCATCCGCTTCAGGTCCGCAAGCACACGAAGGCGCAGAGAAGAGTCGGACCAATCCAAAATGGGCCCTTTAGGACAGTAAAGGACGGAAAGCCGGATAGCTAATCCTGGCAAGCGAACATGCCGGCAAAGCATTTGAGCTGCAGCAATTGGCTGTTGCGAGGATGTGCGCCAGACCATGCGCTCGGCTTTCCAGCCGTATTTCTCCTTTAATGATCCCCATTCCCAGGACTGGAGCAGGTGATGATTTGGGAGATCTTTAAGCAGCCGATTCCATTCAGCGGATTCATAGACCCGAATCGGTTGCTCGCTCATCGGTCTGTGGATCTCCTTCGCGAAAGCTGCGTTGGCCGCCCCCGCTGCCTAATAAGCCAT
>DAOVFE010000177.1 GCA_030673085.1 Anaerolineales bacterium
GCAGTAGTAGCCCGCAACGCCAATGCCACTGGTCCTTCGCGCAGGATAATTTCTCGTCTGCCATTCAGATCTACCGCTACTAAAGCCAGTGGCAAATCAAGTTCAGCGAACGTACGCTGTTCTAGTTGGCTTTCGAAATAGTGCAGCAATCTTTTTCCTCGCAGCAAGCCCATGTCGGGCAGCCCTGGATCAGCCAGTCGCAGCATCTTACGCAGGCGCGTAGTGGCTACTGCTTCCTGTTCTAGCTCCGCCGGGCTCATCCCATAGGCATACCCGGCCGCGATTATCCCGCCCATACTGGTACCAGCAAGACAATCCACCTGGATGCCATTTTGCGATAGCGCTTTTAGCACGCCGATATGTGCCAATCCGCGAGCGCCCCCACCGCCGAGGCATATTCCCAATGAGGGTTTGCGATGAGGTTTCGCTTTATTGGCTTGTGATTTGTCCACGATATAATTCAATCCCTTCATTAAGATCGTCCGACGTGAAGTCGGGCCAGAGCACAGGTAGACTGCAGAGGACCGCATTGACACTCTGCCAAATTAGAAAATTACTCAGCCTATACTCTCCGCCAGTTCGGATGACCAGATCAACCGCCGGCATATCCGGCGCGTATAGGTAGCGATTTATCGTTGCCTTGTCCAGCGATTCTATCTCGCCACGCTCATTTGCAGCGATGATCGCTCTAGTGGCGTCAATTAGTTCGGTCCGTCCTCCGTAATTGAGCGCCAGATATAAGGTCATCCGTGTATTGTTTCGTGTCTGCGCTATCGTCTCATCCATGGCGCGCAGAAGTGATGCCGGCAGACCATCTCGTCTTCCCAGGAGCCTGAGTCGTATGCCCTCCTGATGAAGCTCGGAAAGCTCCTGACGCGCATAGTCTTCCAATAGACGCATTATAAATTCAACTTCGACCAAAGGCCTTGCCCAGTTTTCAGTTGAAAATGTATAGAGTGTCAATGCAGAGACGCCAATCTTTACACAGTCTTCAACAATCCGCCGGACAGCCTTGGCCCCGGCCTGGTGGCCGGCAGTCCGGGGCAATCCACGAGCTTGCGCCCAGCGGCCATTTCCATCCATGATGATCGCTATGTGACCAGGCATTGCATTGCCGCTGCTATTTCTACAATTCATAATACTTTAACACCTTTGAATCTCTAAAGTATCTTAGACCCGAGTGCTGCGGCTAGAATCGTAACGACTCCGAGCAGCCAATTCGCCAAGACTGCATGAAGCTCTCCCTCACCAATATTAAAAAGCAGCCTAGCACCTCGAAGTAAAAACAAGCCGCCCAATGCTGTCAGTCCAGCTAATCCGATCACAATTGGGCGCGGCAATCGGCGATATACCTGTCGCCATTCCTTAAGAACTTCCCAGGCAATCCAGCATGCTGATGCAATTGCAAGAATCGTTAGCAGTCCCCATAGAAATGAAGTTGAGATCATATATGTATAGGACCCCTAATTTTTGGGAAACGGAACACATACAACCAACAGCACCTTCCTTTAGTCCCTCCAATAGTCTTATGGCCTGAATTTCCCAATTGTTTCTCACGTAAGAAACGATCTATTCAGCGCACTATAGAATAAGATCCGGCGTCCTCATGCATCACACCCCCCATCGGGGCACTAGACCTGTTTCATGCAAGATCCGCCGGCATCTTGGCCGTATTCCCTACTGGATGATGTAGATATCCTTTGTAAAGCGTTTCCTGCCTTCCAATTAGACGGCGAAAGGTTTATAGACATCCGCCGTCTAATAATCTCTCACTTCCGTCTCATGCGAAGGTATTTCGCTAATTGCATCATGTCTTTATCAAGCATGGTTGGATTCCCGCAGGTATTGCTCCTCCCAGACAGGATCGCTTAATGCCTTGTAGTCTTCATCGTACTTGATCATCCCCCGGGCATATTCTTTATCCAATAGCGCCTCACGCGCGTTTACGTCTGTCGGATCTGGTTCATACTGCGCTATCAAACGGCGTAATTCCTTTTGATGGTCGCGAATAGGACAGGGCATCATCCAGTTACCATGATGTCCGTCCCCCCGGCGATACTGTTCCTGCCAGGTACGCAGGCTAGCGAAGAACGGCTCCCCCCAAGCATCATTTAGCGTTCCACCTTTAGCATAGACATCCTTTATGTTGACCGGTGAATAGGGCACAAACACACAGGGCGAAATTGCACCGTTCCAATCAATGTACATAAAGCCGCCGCCATCGAATCGTCCGGCCGAGATACATCCATCGGCAAGTGTGCCATGGTTCCAGAAATCGGCCAGGAAGATTCGCCGCTTGCGTATGACTTCCCAGGACCGGCCCCACATCCACAGTCGCTGCTCTGGTGTTGGCAGAAGGTCAAGGGTATAGGAACGTCCAATAGGCATGTAATGGAAGATCCAGCCATATAGCGCGCCTTGCTGATCGAAGAAGAAGTCGAGGAACTCATCTGACAGGATCTCCTCAGCGTTCTGTCGAGTGGCTGTAATCGAGATACCGAAGGGTACGCCCACTCGCCGCAGTCGCGCCATCGCCGCCAACACTTTGTCATACACTCCCTTGCCCCGACGGGCATCTGTCCGCTCGCGAAAGCCTTCAACCGAGATAGCCGGGGTAATATTGCCTAGCTTGGCCATACGCTCTGCAACTTTGTCGTCAATTAGCGTTCCATTTGTGTACATCAGAAAGAAGGTATTCGGATGTTTCTCGACCGCATCCAGGATTCCCTTTCCCTCTGAGCGGTAGACCATTGGTTCCCCCCCACTGATAACACAAAAGCGCGACCCCCATAGTGTCTCGGACTCGGTGAGGATACGATCGAAGATGGACCATTCCAACGTCGCGGGCGCTGGGCCGGAATCGGCATAGCAGCCAACGCAGTGTAGGTTGCAGCCATGCCCGGGGCTGACGGTTAAGAAGCCGGGAGGATAGTGTCCATGCTCGGTTCGAAATTTATCTGCTATAGATCTATCACTCCCTTCAAGCAATAGTCCGCCCACTAGATTATCAACAGCATTCCGGCGGACAGCGCGTGACACATTTCGGCTTAAAAGCCTATCGGCTGTATGTATAATCGCCCGTCCAAAAACTGCCCGATCTCTAACAACACCCGGCGGATAGTGCAATGTTGATGGCGGCCTCTTTTGGTCCTTGCGGACATAGTTCTCACCAGCCTGTATCAGCGCTTTCCGCAACGGCGTAATATGGCCTATTATCGGCCAGGCATCGGTTAGCACTTCCTTTCCCACGTTAAAACCCAGATCTTTTATGGGTTGAAATGCTGACATTTTAAACCTCCTCCAATAAATATGAACGGTCAGCTACTACGCTCTCTCAAAAATTTTCTATGCAAGTCATGGCTCGCGCCCTTCAACCATCCCCCATACCAGACTATCAACGCGCCATGTATGCTGTAGACTTTCTCATTTCCCAAACGTATTCAAGGTCAACAATAGTAAACGCCCAGAAGAAAGCCATGATATGCCAGAATCCAATACCCTGCTTTTATTTCGCGCTCCCTTTTTGACATGAACGTTGAAGAAGAGAAACGTCTGTCAATGAGCTAATTTCTTATAGGTAAACATTTTCTAAACATCCTCTTTCAACCCATCTTGACAGACCACCAGACCTAGCGTTCCTGGACCAGTATGAAAGGAGATCGCAGGGCTTAAATCGGCCACGTACAGCTCTTTACATATTAAACGTTCAGCAACCTTGGACCTCAGTATTTCCGCCTCTTCAAGTGCGTCAGCATGGATCACCGCCACCTGTACCGGCCGGGAGTCGGCATATTGAGCGGCTAAATCGAGCATGCGCTTTGTCGCTTTTGCCTTAGTGCGTACACTCTCCAGCGCGTCTACGCGACCTTCATTCAGGTGCAAAATCGGTTTTATGCTCAGCGCTGTCCCGAGCATTCGTGACGCGCCTCCGATGCGGCCGCCCCGGTGCAGATATTTGAGCGTATCTACTGCAAACATAACCTTGACCCTCAAGGCTGCGGCACGGGCGGCTTCTTCGACCTCCTCTAATGACTTCCCCTGAGCTGCAGCGCGAGCGGCAGCCAGAACGGTGAAGCCCAATCCCATTGTTGTCAAATGGCTGTCTACAATACACAAAGGCACGCGGTTAAAGTCTGACGCGGCGATCTGCGCTGAGTTGACTGTGCCGCTCAACTCAGAGGAAATAAGTACAGCTATAATAGCGTCATGCTCTACAGCCAATTGCTCATAGATGCGCAGAAAGTCATCGGGATTAGGCTGAGTAGTCGTCGGATGGACCGGGTCTTCTCTCAGCCGTCGATGGAATTCGGTGGTTGTTATATCTACTCCATCACGAAACTTTTGAGATCCCCACAGGATATAAACTGGTACAACATAGATGCCATATTGATCGATCAATTTGGGCGGCAAATAGCCTGTACTATCAGTAATTACTGCGATTCGTGTCATCAAGTTCTCCTTTGAGTAAATTACAAAACCCTCAAAATTCCTTTGGGGATATCCTTTATGGACAGCGCCCATTACAGAATTTTGCCCCTTCGGGTGCAGGTTTTGTTTATATATTCGCTCAGGACTATCGCCCTGCAGTGCCTACGGCCCTGGTCATTCATCCCCTAAGCAAGCTTAGGGACCTCAGCAAACTTAGGGATATTCTGGCTAATTGAATAAAACGAATTTTTTATCCAAAAAAATGCCTATATGTCTACAATATCCAGGACCTCACGGGTGAAATCGGCCAGACGGCGGCGGTTTTCAGAGCTGAGTTTCAACAAAATTACCTGACATTTGTTCGCCTGCGCCAGGAGCATATTAGCCAGGTTGCGATTGACTCGTTCAGCAATCGATAAACCAACACTCAGTCCCACCAGCGCATTTAACCCCAACTCTCCGGGAAGACCGATTTTATGTAACACCTGGCTCAGGCCGCGCGTTTCGAC
>DAOVFE010000474.1 GCA_030673085.1 Anaerolineales bacterium
GTTGTTTATGCAATTCTTCGAGAGTGTATCCCGACCACTTTAAGATATCATTAGTTGTAGCAAAAACAGTCCCCATGGACTGCCCCCAACTTGATGTCCATGAACGCCCCGCATCAAATGGCTCGGAACCTAATCCGCTAATAGATAACTGATTTGATATATCTGGAGCAAAAGACGCTTGCACAGAAGTGTTGGGCTTGGGAGCACTTGGCCCAATCATGCTACCGACCCATCCACCTAACCATTCACCGATCGCCGCCCCCCCTCCGCCCCCCAAAATAGCGCCCAAAAAAGTACCCATAATGCTACCCGGAATTTCGCCTGAGCCGGCAACATGGCTGTCCATATCAAATCTTTTATATGCATTGTACGCAGCAAACGCATACCCCGCACCAGAGGCAACATCGCCCCATGTACTACTAGCACCCTCCCATAAAGGAGTGCTACCCCAGCCCGCGCCGGTGCCTGCTGCTGCTGCATCTGGGTTTATATATGCGCCAGTGTTAGGATCAATGGCAAAAGCCGCCCCGGTTTCTCCTCCTCCCCATAAACCAACCTTATCCCATAGATAGCTGCCAACATTGCCAGCGCCCTGGCCGGTGTATCCCGCTCCGCCGCCTTCGCTTAAACCCAACCAGCTCCCGGCTTCGCTAATCCCGGCCTTGCCGAGTAATCCAACCCCCAGCTTACTCGCCATGCTACCCAGAGAGAACTCCCCGCCCGTGGCCCAATTGACTGCGCCGCCGACCAGATCCGTGATCCCACTCATAACCCAGCCGGAAACCATTGTGCCGAGAGTCTGGGAGAAGCTGCGGATCATATCGTCACAGAAAGAATCCCAGTAGTCGCCGAGGGAATCTAGGTTGCCGGTGAACATATCGTAGAAAGCATCCGAGAAAGTGCTATCAAGGGATGCGCTAAGATCCTCGAAAGTTTTCACCAGGCCGTCTGCGAAAGACGTGGTGTTTTGCTCAAGCTCTGCGAAGGTCGCCAATAGCGCCCATGCCCATTCGTCGCTCTTTTTGCCCGCGTCGATCCAGGCTTCTTGAATCTTTTGAGCTGCCCACTGTGCGGCCAGGGCGCTATCGCCGGTGGTCTTGGCGAAGATCTTGGCCTGATCCTCTATGATCTGAACTTGCAAGGAGAAGTTTTGTTGAGCAAAGCCCTCAAGGTCAGCATACATCTGCTTGTATGCATCCATGCGGTTTTTAATGGCGGCTTCAGTTGCTTTCGTTCCGCTTTTTATTCCCTCAATTTCTATCTTTATTTTTTCC
>DAOVFE010000394.1 GCA_030673085.1 Anaerolineales bacterium
CAGTGCCTACGGCCCCGGCCATTCATCCCCTAAGCAAGCTTAGGGACCTCAGTAAGCTGAGAGATATTCTGGCTAATCGAATAAACCTATTGAGTATTTCGACTGTTGGAAGCTTGAGTCTACTAAAAAACCAGTCGCTAGAATAAAAAAAGGTGTATATGTGGAGTGAGGGCAAGGCCCACACTCCACGTATACCGTTCCCTTTTTTGCATTTAGGTTTTTTCAGTGCAGTCGGACTTGTATCCTTAATTAGGCAAATTTAAGTGAAGGCAACCGGCTTTAGACCCTCGATAAATCTTGCTGATGTTGACCATCCAAATTGGTGCAGAGCCTTTCTGTCTCTGAATACTTCCCTTGGGCGTCAATAGCAAGAGTAAATAAAAGGCAGGTTATCCTTTTATCACAATAATCGGTCGCAGCCGAGCGACTTTTTTAGCTATTCCGGCTTCAACCACAACCCGGATAACCGAATCTACATCCTTATATGCCTGCGGAGCTTCCTCAGCCAATCCTGGAAGCGAACCTGCACGAATGACGATGCCATCTGCTTCAAGCGACTTTCTAAGCCGGTCACCGCGTATCGTTTTCTTGGCCTTCCTGCGGCTCATTACTCGTCCGGCGCCATGACAACTCGAACCAAACGATAAATCCATGCTTGCTTCTGTACCAACCAGCACCCAGGATGCCGTTCCCATGCTCCCGGGAATCAGGACCGGTTGTCCGAATTTCCGATATCTCGCCGGCAGCTCTTTATGACCGGGCCCAAATGCCCTGGTCGCGCCTTTGCGATGGACGCAAACTCGCACCCGTTTCCCATTGATTTGATGATCTTCAATCTTGCCGATATTGTGTGCGAGATCATACACCTGACGAAGGTCCCAATCTGCAATATGACCGGCTAATACACGCTTAAAGGAGCGGCGCGCATGATACGCCAGAATTTGACGATTGCAAAATGCATAGTTGGCGGCGCAAGCCATGGCCGCCAAATAACGTTTTCCTTCAGGCGAATCCATTGGCGCGCAAACCAATTCCCGATCTGGCAGTTGAATTCCATACCGCTGCACCGCACCCTGCAGCTCGCGTACATAATCGGAGCAAATCTGGTGCCCAAATCCGCGTGAACCGCAATGAATCTGAACCGTCAGCATTCCCTCTTCCAATCCCATCGCCTGAGCCGCTTCCGGATTGAAGATTTGATCGACAACCTCGACTTCGATAAAATGATTTCCCGCCCCTAGCGAGCCTAGTTGAGGGCGACCACGCTGCTTTGCTCGCGGACTTACGGTGGACGGATCTGCGCCCTTGAGTTCGCCGCTCTCCTCCGTAGCAGTCAAGTCCTCTTCGCGGGCGTACCCATTTCGTAAAGCCCAAGTAGCGCCCATACGGCAGACTTTTTCAAGTTGCTTCGTTGTAAGCGGAATGCTTCCGCCTACCCCCACACCACTTGGGCAATCGGCGTCAAGCGCTGCCGCCAACCTGTCAGCGAAAGGCTCGATAGCTTGAGCTGGGATACGGCTGGATAGAAGGCGGACCCCACAGTTAATATCATATCCAATTGCGCCAGGTGAAATCACGCCATCGGGAAACCTGGTTGCCGCCACTCCGCCAATCGGAAAGCCATATCCTTGATGCACATCGGGCATTACGCTAATATGACCTACCAATCCTGGCAGTGTCGCTGCGTTAACCGCCTGCTCTATCGATTTGTCTTTTAGCGCCGCTTCAAGAAGCCGCTCGTCGGCGAAGATCCATACCGGAACTCTCATATCCTTTCGATATGATGTTGGTATCTCCCATAAAAACGGGTTCAAACGTTGCATATCTTGTTTCCGGGCCATCTCTCACCTCCGGTCCAGAATCCTGGACAATAGTTGCGCCTACACCCCTGGCTTGAAATCTATTGGCTTTTTAAGCCATTTTCAAAGACCTCCATAGCCTGTTTCATAACTTGTATTGGATAATTTCTTATCCCACTTGGAATAATATAATTGCAGATTCTTATCATTATCGCCCCACTTAAGCCTAATATTCTCCATTATTTTGCGACAGCATCCCACACTTTGCTGGAGCAGTTATGCAACAGTCTCTACATCCCATGGACAAATCAACAAGTAAATGACAAAACCTTCAAAATTCCTTTAGGGATGTCCTTTAGGGACATCCCCCATTGCCGAA
>DAOVFE010000236.1 GCA_030673085.1 Anaerolineales bacterium
TGACAAAACCCTCAAAATTCCTTTATGGATGTCCTTTAGGGACAGCCGCCATTGCGGGAATTTTGCCCCTTCGGGTGCAGGTTTTGTTTAAATATTCGCTCAGGACTATCGCCCTGCAGCGCCTACGGCCCTGGCCATTTATATTCTGGCTAATCGAATAAATTTTGCCTGCCGGCCATGACTCGAACTATAGCAGCCAAAAAACTGCCTAGAAGAGAGAAAGCCAAACGCAGACTTTGCGAGATGAAACAACCTTGGCCTTCAGGTGGATGTAGAACAGCTAGCGAAACTGGGCTATGCAATGCTGAAACAAACTTGCCTTATGGCGATATATTGACCATAATATAAATGATTGCACTGAAAAAAGCCTAAACGCGAGAAAGGTCTTTTCCTGCTGGCGGATGCTTTTTTCAGTAGACTCATAAATATCCGGCGTAAATAAGGGGGATTTCTATGCGCGCAACGCAATGTCATTCTTTAGCTTCGATAGTTTTAGTTTATCTTGTTTTGTTTTTTTCCACTTTGGCTTGTAGCATGTTTGCTGCACACGCTCCGCCGACTGCCACTAATCCTCCGCCGATAGTCACATCGACGATAACTATCACTCCGGAGCCATCGCCGACTAGAACTCCAAAGCCAACAACTAATCCCCCTGCCACAGAAACGCAAATCTGTGATATCGATGAAGTCATAGCCGGCTTGAAGAACGATTTTCCCTATGATGAATTTTCGATTATCTACAATGACATAGACGGCATGAGATTAGTGGTCTGGTTTGTCGATCCTGGGCTAGATCCTTTTGCCGCGTCTGATGAGATTGTTGATAATGCAATACAGGCAGTGGTGGATGCGGTCACCTTAAGCAATGAATTGAAAAAGAGGGATGATTGCGTGAGCCAGCTATTTGCGGCAATAAACCCGATTGTGGTAGACCGCTATTATAACGGTTGGTTTAGCGGCGAAATTGACCCTGATGATATTCCAGATAATTATGATTACACCCAGGGCATATTCGATAATATCATCCGCGAGGATCGGATTGGATATATACGTGATCGTGACGTCTCTAGCGTCAGCTACCAGCAGGCGCCAGCCGGTTCTTGCAGTTGGCCAGAAGCGCGCGATAATGCGCGCCGGCATTTCTCGCCAGATGTGGAAAATATTGATTTCTACCTGGTTATCGATGATTATGGAGTCAACATTTGGGCTCAATGGATATCGCCGATGACGCCGCTAGATGGTGAATTTGCCTCACCTCTAAATGTGGCCATGGAAATGAAATGTCTGCACCCCAAACCAGACCAGTTATGGATATTTGTGGCTGATGAAGGCGGTGAGATCGATTTTATTGGCCTAATTCCCGGTTCTGTGTTAAGCAGCGGCGATTATGAAGGAGTTGTAAATGAGATGAAGGTCTTATTCCCATAGTCTAAGGCGGAGCACTCCAGCGACCAGCATTTTTGTGGGGCTATTGAGCAAGTCTATTATTCAAATCTACCGTATTGAAAGAGAGAAAGCATTTGCAAATCAGCCGGAAGATGTGGGTGGGAGCGCGGCTCCCAGCTCATATCTACTAAGTTCTTTTAAAGGCAAATATGCTTTTCAACACTCTTCAATTCGATAGTAAAGCTCTCGGTAATGAACTGCGGAGAATCGGTTTACAGAAAAAGGCTGATAAATCCACGACATTAAGACTGCCGCCGGGCGTCTATTAATACAAGACGGATTAAAAGACTATGCCTTTCGTTTAATACGCAGACCGAGCCAATCTACCATTCAGGCGGAAAATGGCTCGGTCTGAGTTTATTTACTATTAGATTATTAATTGTCGCCAAGAAAGAGCGTCTTTGCTAGGCGCTATCTGATTTCGGAAGGTAGATCTTCCAATATATTAACCCCACAAGGATCGCGCCGCCGAAGATGTTGCCTATGGTTACTGGAAGCAGATTATTGAGGAAGAAATTGCCCCAGGTAAGGTTGGCCAGATCGAGACCGGAGCTGGCGACATAAGCCGGATCGAAATGCTTGATGAGCAAGACGACAGGGATGAAGTACATATTCGCGACAGAGTGCTCGAAACCCGCGGCTACAAAGCCAGTAATTGGGAAGATAACCGCAAGGATTCTATCGGTTGTGCTGCGGGCGCTGAAGGTCAGCCAAACCGCAAGGCAGACCAAGAAGTTGCACATAATGCCCAAAGCTATGGCTTGAACGAAACCCAGGTGGACTTTGCCGTTGGCGATGCCCAAGGCCGTCTGGCCGATTACCCCTCCGCCAAAGGTGTACTGCTTAGATAGAAGCATGATAATCGCAATAAAGATTGAGCCAATAAAGTTTCCCAGATAAACTATACCCCAATTGCGCAGCAACTTGGCGGTAGAGACTTTGCCGCTCGCCCAAGCCATTGCGATCAGGTTATTGCCAGTAAAAAGCTCGGCACCGGCAACTACGACCAACACGAGTCCCAGGCAGAAGACTAAACCACCCAAAAACTTCGTTACGCCGAACGAGAGAATACCTGATGCTCCGGCAGTGACTGTAGTTGCAAATACCGCTCCCAGTGCGATAAACGCTCCGGCCATAAATCCCAACAGCAGAGTCTTGATGAAGGATAGTTCCGATTTGCTGACGCCGATCTTTTCTGCCCGCTTTGCCATTGCTGGTGGCGCAAAGGCGTCAATGTTGATTTCATTGGTCATATTTACTTACTCCCCGGCATTTTGCCTTAATATTAAATCTGGACCAGAATACCCTATCTTGAAACTAGCGGCAAGGTTTTAGTGTAATATGTGAAAAATGTCACAAAGCAGTCTATAAGTAAAGCTTTCCCATCGGGATTTGGAAAGCGGCTTTACGAAGAACTATCCGCTGGCATAATCGACGGTTGCTTTTTTTATGCTACTTGCGGGCAAAATCTACTGCGGACCGCTTTAAGAATCAATTAAAGGGAATCGCATAAGTTTTTTGTCGGCGCAGATTGGATCGCCTATCAAGAGATCTGCTTCTTTAAGCTCACGTTTTGGACCGGGCGTGATATATATAACCTTTTACAGCCGCCAGATCTTGTCAGTGGAAATGTGTGATTGATTCAAATATCACCCAGATTGGTACAGGAGATCGAATATCGGCAGAATGAAAATGCAATTGTGTGGGGGTATATTATTAAACAGAGTTGTCTTGCCTTGGCTCCTTCAAGTTGATGGAGAAAACCGCGGTAAAATTTAGTTGGAGGATGTTTATACATGCCGACCAGAGAGCGTATTGGAAATAGAGACCATAATGATGTAAATTCAACTTGGCCTCGTCGCCGGCCGGAGTGGATTAAAGTGCGCGTGCCTTCGGGGGAGGCTTACGAGCGGGTGAGGGCAACCGTGCGTTCCAAATCTCTGCATACCGTCTGTGAGGAGGCAATGTGCCCTAATATCGGCGAGTGCTGGGGGGATGGCACCGCCACATTCTTGATGATGGGTGATATTTGTACCCGCGCATGCCGATTCTGTGATATTAAGACCGGCCGTCCCAAACCGATCGATTGGCTCGAGCCGGAACGAGTGGCACGAGCTGTCCAGGCGATGAATCTCCGTCATGCGGTGATCACCAGCGTTGATCGTGACGATCGCGAGGATGGCGGCGCTCCGATCTTTGCCATGGTCATTCGGCGCATACGGGAGCTGCAGCCGGACTGTTCGATTGAAGTCTTGATCCCTGACTTCAAAGGCTCGATTGATAATTTGGCAATTAT
>DAOVFE010000446.1 GCA_030673085.1 Anaerolineales bacterium
AGAAGGCGATTCTGGAATCAGGCAAGCAACTAAAGACACTAGGTATCGTGGTCTTGGGGACGGTTAAAGGCGATATTCATGAGATTGGCAAGAATATCGTTGCCACTATGCTGAGGGCTCATGGGTTTGAGGTCATCAATCTCGGTCGTGATGTCAGCCCAAGCGCTTTTCTTGATGCTGCTCAACGGCATGAACCCGATATTGTGGGCATGTCTTCCCTGATGACGACTACCCGGCCGTACACTGATGGAACGATTAAGCTCTTTGATGAGGTGGGAGTACGCAATCAATATCAGATGATTGTAGGCGGTGGGAGTGTGACGAAGGAATATGCGGCCGAAATCGGCGCCGACGGATGGGCGCCAGATGCATTGGAAACCGTGAAACTCTGTAAGGCTATGCTGAATATGGCATCAGTATAAAAATTGAAAAAAGCGAGAGCACAAATGGCTTTTGACCTTTGAATAACTATTTATTCAAAGGAGGTGTATATAGAAGAGACAATCAGATGACCAAAATCGATTTTGAATGTCGGCAAGGACAATATGACGATCGGCTACGTTCTGAAGGGCGGAGCCACTCTAGAGATAAGGAGAGGGAGATGCGTTATTACAAATATCTGTTATTTGCTGTGCTTATAATTAGCGCTATGGCTCTGGCGGCCTGTGGCGGACCGGCAACCGAAGCTCCTACTGAGGAACCCGTCGCACCGGAAAGCAAAGGGAAGATTGCCGCGATTTTAACTGGTCCATGGGATGATAACTCATGGAACGAAGCTGCCTATCTTGCGTTGCAAGCTCTTGAGGCTAAAGGTTATGAAACCGGCTATTCAGAGAGCGTCGCGGATGCCGATGTGGGCCGCGTTCTCCGCGAATATGCCGATGAGGGCTATGAGATGATCGTCGCTCACTCCTTTGGCTATGGCGATGCGGCTTTTGAAGTCGGCGAGGAATATCCGGATGTTAACTTCGCATGGGCTGGCGGTATCCAGAGGATGGCCAAGAATGTAGCTGACTATGATCAACCTTTCTATGAGATGGCCTATCCGGCTGGAATTATCGCTGCCTCCATGAGCGAGACCGGCAAATTAGGCGCGCTTTATGGCTTTGATATCCCGGTCTGCCATGCTATGGGCGAAGCTTTCCTGGCAGGCGCTAAGACGGTCAATCCAGATGCCGAGCTGATTTTCACTGCGGTTGGCGATTGGATTGATGTGGCCAAGGCAAAGGAAGCTGCGCTGGCTCAGGCTGACACTGGCGTAGACTTCTGGATCGAATGCGGCGAAGGACCGGCGCTTGGCGCGATTGAAGCAGCCAAGGAGACTGGCGCTTATGCAACCGGCTATGTTGGCGATATGTCGGAAAATGGACCTGAGAATGTGCCTATGAGCATTTTCTGGAATCTAGAGCCACTCTTCCAGATGATGATCGATGATACCCAGGCTGGCACGTTCGATAGCCCCTGGTACCGTCTTGGCGTCGCAGATGATGTGCTCCAGCTTTATTACAACGAGGGTCTGAAGGATAAGATCCCGGCTGAGGCTATCGAAGCA
Source organism: Anaerolineales bacterium (assembly GCA_030673085.1). Taxonomy (GTDB): domain Bacteria; phylum Chloroflexota; class Anaerolineae; order Anaerolineales; family E44-bin32; genus JAFGNH01. Next base: position 1,553 of record DAOVFE010000446.1, read on the forward strand.
GC